>NZ_JBEYSL010000486.1:0-5094 GCF_040642735.1 Micromonospora sp. NPDC047753
CCGAGATATACAAAAGCATCTCTTCTATCTTTACAGACCCTACTCTCTTACCATATCCCCACGCCACCGCACCCCGCCCCGCCCCCCGCCCCCGCCCCGCCCCCGCCCCCACCCCGCCGATCTTGCACTTTCGGTTGTCGACATGAGTGGGACGCCCCTTATGTCGGGACAGCAAGTGCAAGATCGACGGGGAGGGGCAGGGGGCGGGGGAGGGGCAGGGGCGTGATCGTGTGAGGTGCTACTTGGCGTTGAACACCGGCGGGGCGTAGCCGGCTGGCTTGTCGCCGATGCCGAGGCCGGGGCTCACCACCCAGGACTGGTACTGCGGGGTGAACATCACGTAGGGCACCCCGAGTTGCCGAGCGCTGGCCTCGTCGAGACGGCGGCGCGCGTCGGCCGGGATCTCGAAGTCGAGCGCCTCGAAGTTGCTGCCGATCTGCTCGGCGCTGCTCGCGCCGATGATCACCGAGGCTACTGCGGGTTGGGTGGCGACCCAGTTGATCGCGACCTGGGCCATGCTGCGGCCCAACTCGGTGGCGACGCTCTCCAGGGCGTCGATGACCTGCCACTCGCTGGCGCTGACCTCGCGGCCGCCGGTGTCGGGATTGGTCAACCGGCCGGTCCCGCTGAGGCCGTCGCCGCTGCGACGGTACTTGCCGCTGAGCAGGCCGCTGGCGATCGGGCTCCATGCGGTGAGCCCCATGCCCATGGTCTGGGCCATCGCCACGTACTCCGCCTCGATGTCGCGGCTGACCAGGGAGTACGGCAGTTGCAGATTGATCATCGGGGCCAGGCCGTGCGCCTCGGCGTAGCTCTGCGCCCGGGTGGCATACCAGGCCGGTACGTCGGAGAGGCCGGCGTACCGGATCTTGCCGGCGCGCACCAGGTCGTCGAGAGTGTGCACGACCTCCTCGACCGGGGTGATCCGGTCCCAGGTGTGCAGCAGGTACAGGTCGATGTAGTCGGTGCCAAGTCGGCTCAGCGACGCCTCGACGGCCCGCATGATGTGCTTACGGCCGTTGCCGCTCGCGTTCGGGTCGCTCGGGTCGACGGTGTTGGTGAACTTGCTGGTGAGCACGAGCCGTTCGCGCACGCCGGCCCGCTCGATCAGCCGGCCGAGGATCTTTTCGCTCTCGCCGGCGGTGTAGAAGTCCGCCGTGTCGATGAAGTTGCCGCCCGATTCCAGATACCGGCGGAAGATCGGCTCGGCCTCCTCCTCGGTCTTGCCGTACGCGGCGTGGAATCCGTCGACGCCGAAGTTCATGGTGCCCAGCGCCAGCCGGCTCACCCGCAGACCGGACCGCCCGAGCAGGTAGTAGTGGTTCATCGTTGTGTCCTCTCGATCACGTGGCGGCCCCGAGCGGACCGTTTTCCAGACCTTTGCTCGGCAAAATTGGACCTGCAAGTCCAAAAGCCGAGCTAGGGTCGGACGGGCAGGCACGAGGGGCAAGCGGTGAGGGAGGTCTCATGACAAGGGCGCTGACCCGCAAGGGCGAAGCCACCCGGGCGCGGATCGTCGCCGGCGCCGCCGCCGAGATCCGTGAGCGCGGCGTCGACGAGGTACGCCTCGAGGATGTGATGGCCCACACCGGCACCAGCAAGGGTCAACTCTTCCACTACTTCCCGGAGGGAAAGGAAGAACTGCTGCTGGCGGTGGCCCAGCACGAGGCCGACCAGGTCCTGCTCGACCAGGAGCCGATGCTCAGCAACCTGACGTCCTGGCCGGCCTGGCTGGCGTGGCGCGACCGACTGATCGAGCGCTACCGGGCACAGGGAGTGAAATGCCCGCTCAACGGTCTGCTCGGCCAGACCGGGCGGCGGGCGCCGGGCGCGCAGGCGATCGTGACCGGGCTCATGTGGCGCTGGCAGAACGCGATCGCCGACGGCGTCCGGCACATGCAGTCGACCGGGGACATCTCCGCGGACGTGGACGCCGACCGCGCCGCCGCGGCGCTGCTCGCCGGCATCCAGGGCGGCGTACTCCTGCTGCTCTCCACCGGAAAGACCGACCACCTGGAAGCGGCCCTCGACCTCACCATCGACTCCCTGCGGGCAGGTGCCCGGACGGCCTGATCGTGTCAGGATCTGCCCGTCCGGCCGTGTCGGTCGCGGTCGGAGAGGGGCGGTCGATCATGTCGGCAGGAATGGCGGCGGCACTGGTGGGCGGCGGGGTCGCGCTCTGCGCTGGTCTGCTGCTGGTGATCATCGCCGTGCTGGGGCGTCGCGCTCGGGCAGGGCGACTGGCGGGCCGATACACGTCCCGGCGGGGAAACTCGTCGGACAACAGCTCGTCGAGCACGGGCGGGAGCTGAGCCGAAGCCGGCACGGTTATCGTTGCGCCCGAGTTCTGGGAGATCGGAGCAGACGTGGCAGGTGACGACGACATCTCCGGGTGAGCACCCGGACCGGCCGCCGACGGGCGCGTGATCGCGCCTCCGTCGCCGCGGCCTCCGTCGTCATGTCCTGCTTCCGCCGGGGTGCCGGTGTGCGCCCCGGATCGTCGTTATCCGAGGTTCCCCATGTCTGTTCGACCTGCTCTCACCGCCCATGACCTCGTGCGGGTCCGCGGCGACCGCCGGGTGCTCGACGGCGTCTCCCTGACTGCCGCGCCCGGCCACCGGATCGGCCTGATCGGTGAGAACGGCACCGGCAAGACGACCCTGTTGCGGGTCCTGGCCGGCGTCGACGTACCCGACTCCGGCACCGTCACCCGTCCACCGGACGTCGGCTTCCTGCACCAGGAACTGCCGTTGCGGGCATCCGCCACCATCGCCGCCGTCCTCGACGACGCGCTGCGCGAGGCTCGCGCCAACCTCGCCGAGCTGGACCGGATCGGCGTCGCGCTCGCCGACGCGCCGGAGGGCACCGAGCAGCACGACCGGCTGCTGGCCGCGTACGGCGAGGTGCTGGAACGGGCACAGGACCGCGACGCCTGGGACGCCGACCGGCGTGCCCGCACGGTCCTCGACGGCCTCGGTCTCGGCGGGCTGCCCCACGACCGCATGGTGGGTGCGCTCTCCGGTGGGCAACGTGGCCGGCTCGCCCTCGCGGCGACGTTGATCCGCCGGCCGAGCGCGCTGCTGCTCGACGAGCCCACCAACCATCTCGACGACGCGGCGGCGGCGTTCTGCGAGGACCAGCTCCGTGCCATGCCGGGGGTGGTCGTGGTGGCCAGTCACGACCGGGCCTTCCTGGACGCCGTCTGCACCGATCTCATCGACCTGGACCCGGCGGTCGACGGGCCGGTCCGCTTCGGCGGCGGCTACACGGCGTACCTGACGGCGAAGCGCGCCGAGGCGCAACGGTGGCGGCGGCGCTACGACGACGAGCAGGCGCTCCTCGCCGACCTGCGCGAGGCCGCCGCCGTGACCGGGCACCAGGTCGCCCACGGCCGGGGCCCGCGCGACAGCGAGAAGATGGGGTACGGGCACACCGCCGGCCGTGTTCAGAACCAGATCTCCCGGCGCGTCCGCGACGCCGTCCGTCGACTGGAGACGATCGAGCGCGACCCCGTTCCGGTGCCGTCGGAGCCGTTGCGCTTTCACACGACGGCGCTCGCCGTCGGCGACAGTGACAGCGTCATCGTCACGGCGGACCAGCTGGAGGTTCCCGGCCGACTGCGGGTGGCGCATCTGGAGCTCAGATCCCGCGACCGGCTGTTGGTGACCGGCCCCAACGGGGCTGGCAAGTCGACCCTGCTCGCCGTGCTCGCCGGCCGGCTGACCGGTGCCGGAACGCTCTGGCGACGACCGGAGCTGCGGGTCGGCCTGCTCACTCAGGACAGCGTCTTCGCGGATGCGCGGCGGACGGCCCGGCAGGTCTTCGAGGCGGCCGTCGGGATGGAACGGGCCGCTGCCGTACCGCTGTCGTCCCTCGGGTTGCTCGCCCCGGCGGACCTCGACCACCCGGTGGCCGACCTGTCGGTCGGACAACGCCGTCGGCTCGCCCTCGCGGTGCTCGTCGCCGATCCGCCGGAGCTGCTCCTGCTCGACGAGCCCACCAACCACCTCTCGCCGACGCTCTGCGACGAGTTGGAGGACGCGCTGGGCACCGGCCCGGGTGCCATCGTCGTGGCCAGCCACGACCGCAGACTCCGCTCCCGCTGGCCCGGCCGAGAGCTCCGCCTCCCCACCTGAACCCACCCCACCCCCACCCCACCCGCACCCCACCCCCACCCCGACAGTTGATCATGAAGTTATTGCCACGACACGCCGCTGCGCAGGGCAACAACTTCATGATCAACGCGGCGGGGCGGGGTGCGGTAGTGCGCGGTGCGGGGTTGGAAACGTTTTCGTAACGGGCCCTTGACCTCTCCGCCACTTGCGGAGCAGACTCCCCGGAAACGTTTACAGCTATCGGGTGGAGGTGCCGAACGTGGGTCGTAAACGTTTACAGGAACCGGCGGACGGCCGGCCCACGGTGCACACCGTCGCCGCCCGCGCCGGCGTCTCCATCGCGTCCGCCTCGCGGGTGCTCAACGGCGTCGGCGGCAGCCCCGAGACGATCCGCAAGGTTCGTGAGGCGGCGGCCGAGGTGGGCTACGTGCCCAACGCGATCGCCCGGTCGTTGCAGTCCCAGCGCACCGGTCTGATCGCGCTCGCGGTGGAGGACATCGGCAACCCGGTCTACGTGGAGATGATGCGGGCCATCGAGGCCGTGGTCGCGTCCTCCGGGCGGCAGCTGCTGGTGCACGCCACCGGCGGGCGGATCGACAACGAGACCGCTCTGCTGCGACGACTGGCCAACCGCTACGTGGACGGCATGATCGTCTCGCCGATCCGGGTCACCGACGACCACCTCACCGCGCTGGTGGACAGTCCGGTGCCGGTGGTGGTCGTCGGCCAGCTCGGCGCGGACGCTCCGATCGACAACGTGCGTACCGACTCGCGCCACGGTGTGGCGCTGGCCGTGGACCACCTCGTCGCCACCGGCCGACGGCGGATCGGTTTCGTCAACGGTCCGCTCGACACCGTTCCGGGCGCCGCCCGTGACGCCGGATTCCGGGCCGCCCTGACCCGACACGGCATGTTGCCCTTACTCATCGTCCGTACCGAACGCGAGAGGTCAAGCTCAAGTCGCTCCGCGAAATCGGTG
>NZ_JBEYSL010000487.1:0-5081 GCF_040642735.1 Micromonospora sp. NPDC047753
GCGATCGTGTTCGGCAAGGACGTGACCGGCGTCAAGGCGAGCCCGCTCACCGACGAGCGCTTCGCCACCGCCGAGTTCAAGTAAGTCCTGATCTGACGCAAGGAACGCGGGCGGGCGCTGTCGCACAGCGCTCGCCCGCAACCCTCCGCACCCCTTCGAGGCCGCCGTGTTCCGGTTCATCGTCAGGCGCCTGCTTCAGCTGATACCCACGCTGTTCGGGCTCTCCATCCTGCTCTTCATCTGGCTCCGCCGGCTCCCCGGCGGCCCCGAGACCGCCATCCTCGGCGAGCGCGGCACGCCCGAGATGCGTGCCGCCATCCGCCGCAACATGGGGCTCGACGAGCCCATCCTGGTCCAGTACGGCCGGTTCGTCCGGCGCATGATCAAGCTCGACCTGGGCACCTCGACCTCCACCAAGCGGGCGGTCACCACGGAGTTCATCGAGCGCTTCCCCGGCACCGTCGAGCTGACCATCACCGCGATGATCATCGCGATCGGCATCGGCATCCCGCTGGGCTACCTGGCCGCCCGCCGTCGCGGCCGTTTTCTGGACCACGCGTCAGTGGGCGGTTCGCTGATCGGCATCTGCATCCCGGTCTTCTTCCTGGGCTACGTGCTCAAGGCGATCTTCTCGGAGAACCTGCACTGGTTCCCGTCCAGCGGCCGGCAGGACCCGACGCTCGAGGCGACCCGGGTCACCAACTTCTTCGTCCTCGACGGGTTGATGACCCGTGAGTGGGACGCCGCCGCCGACGCCCTCTGGCATCTGGTGTTGCCCAGCATCGCGCTGGCGAGCATCCCGCTGGCGATCATCGTCCGGATCACCCGGGCGAGCGTGCTGGAGGTGCTCAACGAGGACTTCGTGCGGACCGCCGAGGCGAAGGGCCTGACCGAGCAGACGGTTCGTCGCCGGCACGTCCTGCGCAACGCCATGCTGCCGGTCGCCACCTCGATCGGTCTGCTCGCGGGCGGCCTGCTCTCCGGCGCGGTGCTGACCGAGACCGTCTTCGCCTTCAGCGGCATCGGAGCGTTCGTCGCCGAGGCCATCGGCCAACGCGACTATCCGGTGCTGATGGGCTTCATCCTGATCATCGCGGTGGTGTACGTGCTGGTGAACCTCCTGGTCGATCTCTCCTACAGCTTCATCGACCCGAGGGTGAGGGTGCGATGACACTCAGCCCAGGCAAGAAGAAGGAAAAGATCGACCGGCTCTCCGAGCTGGCCGCCCGTGACGACGAGCGGGGCGTCAGCCTCTGGCAGGAGGCGTTCCGTCGGCTGCGCACCAACCCTGCCGCGATCGTCGGCGCGGTCATCCTGGCGATCTTCGTGCTGGTCGCGGTGGTCGGCCCGTTCCTCGTGCCGTACGCGGCGACGGACACGATCGGCATCCGGGAGGGGCTGATCAAGCCGGGTGTCATCCCCGGCCCGAACGGCGACCACTGGTTCGGCTACGACCACCAGGGCCGGGACGAGTTCAGCCGGATGATCGTGGGCGCCCGCCAGACCCTGCTGGTCGGCGTGGTCTCCACCCTGATCGGTCTGGCAATCGGCGCGCTGATCGGTGGCATCTCCGGTGCCGCGGCCGGCCTCGGTGGCCGGTGGGGGCGGTGGATCGACACCACCCTCATGCGCTTCATCGACATGCTGCTGGCCATGCCGAGCCTGCTGCTGGCGGTGAGCATCGCCGCCCTGCTCGGGGCCAGCCTGACCACTGTGATGATCGCGGTCGGCGTGGTCTCGGTGCCGGTGTTCGCCCGGCTGCTGCGCGGCTCGATGATCTCCCAGGCCAACAGCGACTACGTGCTGGCGGCGACCTCGCTCGGCGTCAAGAAGTCGAAGATCGCCCTGACCCACGTGGTGCCGAACTCGCTCGCCCCGGTGATCGTGCAGGCCACGCTGACCCTGGCCACCGCGATCATCGAGGCCGCGGCGCTCTCCTTCCTCGGCCTCGGCAACCCGGACACCGCCGTACCGGAGTGGGGGGTCATGCTCGCCGACGCGCAGCAGTACCTCGGCATCCGGCCGTCACTGGCGATCTACCCGGCCGTCGCGATCATCATCACCGCGCTCGGCTTCACCCTGCTGGGTGAGGCGATGCGTGAGGCCCTCGACCCGAAGCTGCGGAAGTAGGCCCGGCAATGGCACTGCTCGAAGTTGAAGATCTCTCCGTCACGTTCGCCCGCCGCGGTCAGCGGGCCGTGCACGCGGTCGACGGGGTGTCCTTCTCGGTCGACGCCGGTGAGGTGGTCGGCCTGGTCGGCGAGTCCGGCTGCGGCAAGAGCGTCACCTCGCTCGCGATCATGGGCCTGTTGCCCAAGCAGCCCGGCCTGCGGGTCGGCGGCAAGGCCGTCTTCGACGGCACTGACCTGCTCCAGCTCGACGACCGCTCGCGGCGGGACATCCGGGGTCGGGACATCGCCATGATCTTCCAGGACCCGCTCTCCTCGTTGAACCCGGTGATCCCCATCGGGTTGCAGGTGACCGAAGTGCTCACCCGGCACCGGGGGATGAAGGGCGAGACCGCGGCGAAGGAAGCGGCGGCACTGCTGGACCGGGTCGGCATCCCCGACCCGAAGCGGCGGCTCAAGGAGTACCCGCACCAGCTCTCCGGTGGCATGCGCCAGCGGGCGCTCATCGCGATGGCGGTGGCCTGCCAGCCTCGGCTGCTGATCGCCGACGAGCCGACCACCGCGTTGGACGTCACCATCCAGGCCCAGATCCTGGAACTGCTCAAGGAACTGGTCCGGGACTCCGGCACCGCGCTACTGATGATCACGCACGATCTGGGCGTGGTGGCCGGCATGTGCGACACCGTCAACGTGCTCTACGGCGGCCGGGTGGTGGAGACGGCCCGCCGTCGTCCGCTGTTCCGCCAGCCGCGTCACCCGTACACAGTGGGTCTGCTCGGCTCGGTGCCGCGCCTGGACGCCGGGCGGGGCGAGAAGCTCAACCCGATTCCCGGTTCGGTCCGCGACCTGCTGCCGTGGCCGGACGGGTGCGCCTTCGCCCCGCGCTGCGCCCGCCGGATCGACGAGTGTGTGGGTGAGCCGCCGGAGCTGGTGCACGCGCACGACGGACGGAGCTACCGGTGCGTCAACCCGGAGCCGCTGCCGGGCCTGGTGCCCGCCCCGCGCGAGGAGGAAGCGTGAGCGAGCGTAGCGAGCGAACCATCAGGCACAGCAGCGTGGCGTCTCACGCCGGCGCGGAGCGAAGCGGAGTGCTGGCGTGAGTGACGACGACATCCTCGTCGAGGTGCGCGACCTGAAGGTGCACTTCCCGATCAAGCGGGGGGTGCTCTTCGACCGGGTGGTCGGCCAGGTGAAGGCCGTCGACGGGGTCGACCTGAGCATCGCGCGCGGCAAGACGTACGGCCTGGTGGGTGAGTCCGGCTGCGGCAAGTCCACGTTGGGCAGGGCGCTGCTCCAGCTCACCCCGCCGACCGCCGGTGAGGTCAGCTTCGACGGCGTCGAGCTGACGACGCTGCCGTCCGGCAAGCTGCGCAGCATGCGTCGCCGGATGCAGATGATCTTCCAGGATCCGATGTCCAGCCTCGACCCCCGGCAGAACGTCGAGTCGATCCTGACCGAGGGCCTCCAGACCCACGGGATCGGCACCGACCGCACCGACCGTCGACGGATCATCGGCGAGACCCTGGACGCGGTCGGGCTGCCGCGCTGGGCGCTCTCCCGCTACCCGCACGAGTTCTCCGGTGGGCAGCGGCAGCGCATCGGCATCGCCCGCGCGCTGGTGCTCGGGCCGGAGCTGATCGTCGCCGACGAGCCGGTCTCGGCGCTCGACGTGTCGATCCAGGCCCAGGTGGTCAACCTGCTGGACGAACTCCAGGACAGCCTGGGGCTCACCTACCTGGTGATCGCGCACGACCTCGCTGTGGTCCGGCACATCTCCGACACGGTCGGCGTGATGTATCTGGGCGCACTGGTGGAGGAGGCGCCGAGCGACCGGCTCTACACCGAGCCGCTGCACCCGTACACCCGGGCGCTGATGTCGGCGGTGCCGGTGCCGGACCCGGACGTGGAGGACCGCCGGGAGCGGATCCTGCTCGCCGGTGACCTGCCGTCGCCGGCCAACCCGCCGACCGGCTGCCGCTTCCACACCCGCTGCCCGTGGGCGCAGCCCACCCGCTGCGCCGACGAGCGACCGGTGCTGCGGGACATCGGCGCCAGCCGGGTGGCCTGCCACTTCGCGGAGCAGATCGCCAGCGGCGAACTGCGCCCGCACGGGGTCAGCGCGCAGATCGTCCGGCCCGAGGGCGAGGGGGACGCGCCGAGCGTTGTCTCCGCGCCCACCGAGCCCGGCTCGTACGTCTGAGACTGGACGCGGTGCCGGCGGTCGTCAGCCCTCGGGGCGGTTCAGCAGCCCCACCGCGACGCCGTGCACCGCGTCCAGCCCAGCCGGGTCGGCCAGCGTGACCGACGTGCCGGTCACCGCGTACCACTCGTCCGCGTCCTTGTACTGCACCCGCACTGTGACCTTGCCGTCCGCGTACTCGGTGCGCAGGGTCAGGTCCCCGGTGACGACGCCGACCTCGTCGGTCATCACGCCGCCGGGGCCGGGCACGATGTCGGTGGTGCGGCTCTGCGGGCCGGCCGCCCCGCTCGAATCCGCGACCATGCCGGCACCCGGCACGGCGGCGGGAGTCTCGGCGGTGCCGTCCGCGGTCATGCCGGCGGCGGACGGGCCGCTCTCCTCGGCGGCGGTCACCAATCGCTCCCCACTCAACAGCCCTCCAACATGTCGGTCAGGGCGGCCTTCTCGGCGCTGGTCACCGTCAGCTTCCAGTAGTGCTTGACCGTCACCCAGTCCTGGGCGTATTTGCACCAGTAAGACCGGTCTGCCGGTTTCCACTGCGACGGGTCCTGGTCACCCTTTGCCCGGTTGGACGAGGCGGAAACCGCGAAAAGCTGCGGACGGGTGGTGTCGTTGGCGAAATCGCCGCGCTTCGCGTTGTCCCACTCGTCGGCACCCGAGCGCCACGCGTTGGCCAACGGCACCATGTGGTCGATGTCCACGTCGGAGGGATCCGAGAAGCTGCCCCCGGCCGGGCCCGCTGGGACAACAAT
>NZ_JBEYSL010000488.1:0-5067 GCF_040642735.1 Micromonospora sp. NPDC047753
CAGGGGCTTGTGGCGGACCGCGTTGAGGATGATCTGGACGCTCGCCACCCCCGGTCGGGCGATCGCGGTGAGGGCCTGGTCGCAGGTCTCGACGCTGACTCCGTACCCGGCGATGGCCTTCTCGGCGACGAGGGTGTCCAGACCGTCGAAGACCTCGTCGGAGGCGAAGACCTCGGTGGGCGGGCAGTGCAACTGGACCAGGTCCAGGGTGTCCATGCCCAGGTTGGCCCGGGAGCGGTCGGTCCACTGCCGGAAGTTGGCCAGGGTGTACGCCTCCGGCCGCTGCTCGACGCGGCGGCCCATCTTGGTGGCGACGGTCAGCCCGGCGTCGGGTCGGGTGCGCAGGAAGCGGCCGATCAGCTGCTCGCTGCGGCCGTCGCCGTACACGTCGGCGGTGTCGAGGAAGGTGACCCCGGCGTCCACGGCGGCGGCGAGCACCGCCATCGCGTCGTCCTCGCTGACGGTGCCCCAGTCGGCGCCGAGTTGCCACGCGCCCAGGCCGACCGCGCCAACGGTCCGGCCGAGCCGGTTGAAGCTGCGCTGTTCCATGCCCCGAGCCTAGTGATCGGGTTGCCACCCTGCCACGCGAGCCGTACTGTCAGCAGTACGTACGTACGGTTTGGGAGGCGACCATGTGGGACCCGACGACCTACCTGCGCTTCGGCAACGAGCGATCCCGGCCGTTTCACGACCTTCTCGCCCGGATCCCGGCCGAGCGCCCCCGGGCGGTGGTCGACCTCGGCTGTGGCTCCGGCCAGCTCACCGCCGTCCTCGCCGAGCGCTGGCCGAGCAGCCGGGTGCGCGGCCTCGACTCCTCAGCCGAGATGATCGAGCGGGCCGAGACCCTCGGCGCGCCGGTCGACTTCGCGGTCGCCGACCTGCGCGACTGGCGTCCGACCGGCGACGACGACGTGGTGGTCAGCAACGCGGCCCTGCAGTGGGTTCCCGGCCACCAGGAGCTGCTGCGCCGCTGGGCCACCGATCTGCCCGCCGGCGCCTGGCTCGCCATGCAGGTCCCCGGCAACTTCGCCGCCGACTCGCACCGCGCCCTGCGGGAGGTCGCCGACCGGCCGACCTGGCGGGCCGAGGTCGCCCCGCTGCTGCGCGCGGACCCGGTCGACGACCCGGCCGACTACGCGGCGCTACTGACCGCCGTCGGCTGCGCGGTGGACGCCTGGGAGACTACCTACGTGCACCTGCTGCCGGCTCGACCCGCCGCCGAGCACCCGGTGCTGGCCTGGATGGAGGGCACCGCGCTGCGCCCGGTCCGGGCGGCACTGGACGCAGCCGGCTGGTCCGCCTTCCGGGCCGAGCTGGGAGTACGGCTCACCGCGGCGTACCCGGTGCGGCAGGGTCAGGTGTACTTCCCGTTCCGCCGCGTCTTCGTCGTCGCCCGCACCGGCGACCATGCCCAGGAGAATCCGTGACCGACCTGTCCACCTTCATCGCCGGCCTGCCCAAGGTGGAGCTGCACGTGCACCACGTCGGCTCCGCCCTACCCCGGACCGTCGCCGAGTTGGCGGCGCGCCACGAGGGGCGCACTCCCGTGCCGGCCGACCCGGACGCGCTCGCCAGCTACTTCGAGTTCCGCGACTTCGCGCACTTCGTCGAGGTCTACCTGAGCGTCGTGGATCTCATCCGCGACCCGGAGGACGTCTGGATCCTCACCCACGAGGTGGCCCGCGAACTGGCCCGCCAACAGGTCCGGTACGCGGAGCTGACCATCACCCCGTACTCGCACGTCCGACGGGGCATTCCCGCGCCGGCGTTCTGCGAGGCCATCGAGGACGCCCGCAGGCGCGCCCTGACCGACTTCGGCATCGAGCTGCGCTGGTGCTTCGACATCCCCGGCGAGGCCGGCCTGCCGGCAGCCGAGCAGACGCTGCGCATCGCGCTGGACGAGCGCCCGGACGGGCTGGTCAGCTTCGGTCTGGGCGGCCCGGAGATCGGCGTACCCCGACCGCAGTTCCGGCCCTACTTCGACCAGGCCCGCGCCGCCGGGCTGCGCTCGGTGCCGCACGCCGGGGAGACCACCGGGCCGCAGACCGTCTGGGACGCGCTCAACGAGTTGGGTGCCGAGCGGATCGGGCACGGCATCTCCGCCGCGCAGGACCCGCAGCTGCTCGCGTACCTGGCCGAGCGGCAGATCGGGATGGAGGTCTGCCCGACGTCCAACGTGCGGACCCGGGCGGTGGCCACCCTCGACGAGCACCCGCTGCGTCAGCTCGTCGACGCCGGGCTGCTGGTCACCATCAACTCCGACGACCCGCCGATGTTCGGCACCACCCTCAACGACGAGTACGCGGTGGCCGCCCGCCTGCTCGGTGTCGGTGCCGAGGGCCTGGCCGGGCTTGCCCGCAACGCGGTGACCGCGTCCTTCCTGGATGCCGCCGGCCAGCAGCGGATCCTCGCCGAGATCGACGCGTACCTCGGCACCGCCGGCTGAGCTGGACGGCCGCTCGGGTGCCGGCCGGGCCGGTTGGTTGAGCAGGGCGCGCGGCGGGAGCGTGGGTGTGGGGGGACCTGTGACTCCCGCCGCGCGCGCGGCTCCACCGGCCGCGGGTGCGTGGTGCGCTCGGCCGGTGGAACTGGTGGGTTCGTGCCCTGAATCCTGTCAGCCCACGGCCGATCCAACGCGGTCGTTAACCGCGATCTAAGGAAGACTTGCGCCGGCGCACAGCCCCGGGGCCGGCCGGGTCAGTCGTCGGTGGGGCGCTGGCGGGGCCAGCGACGTGCGGTGGCCTTCGTGTCCCGGGCGTCGCGGGCCATCCGACCGACCAGACCGAAGCGGCTGACCTGCCGGGGCGTCGCCTCCGGGTCGGCGAGCAGCATCACCACACTGGCCCCGCCCAGCCGGGCGCGGTCGATGCTCACCGAGCCGTTGGCCTGCAACGCGACCCGCTTGGCGATGTCCAGCCCGAGCCCGGTCGAGCCCTGGTCACTGGCGCCGCGGCGCAGCGCGCGGTCCGGGTTGGCGATGCCGGGGCCGGCGTCGTCGATCCGGATCGCCACGTAACCGTCGCGCCGGGACACCGCCACCTCGAACGCGGTGCCCTGCGGGGTGTAGCGGAAGACGTTGCCGATGACCGCGTCCAGCGCGGCGGCCAGTTCGGCCCGCGGCACCGGTGCCGGGATGCGCAGCTGGGCGCCGTTGACCCGGTGCGGCCGGTTCTGGTCGCCGGCCAACGCCGCCCAGAACACCATCCGGTCCCGGACCACCTCGCTGACGTCGCACATCGCCGGCCCGGCCTCGAGTGCCACCGTCTTGCGGGTGGTCTTGATCAGGACGTCGATCTCACCCTCCAGGGTGACGATCGCCTGCCGGATCCGCCGGATCCCACGCAGCCGGTCCAACTCCGCCGGGCTGAACGAACCCACGCTGGTGTCGTCGGACTCCAAAGCCTCCGCGTCCAACCGCAGCACCGTCAACGGGGTACGCAGACGATGCGACAGGTCGGCCACCAACTCCCGCTCGTCGGTGCGGGCGGCGTCCAGGCGGTCCGCCATCCGGTTGAAGGCGTACCCGGCCTCGGCCAGCTCGCGCGGACCGGTCGGCTCGACGCGTACGCCGAGGTCGCCGTCGCCGATGGAGAGCGCGGCCTTGACCAGACCGCGGGTGGAGTCCACCGCGCGGGCGGCGACCCGGTCGACCACCAGCACCGCCGCGCCGGCCATCGCCGCGCCGACAGCGAACAGCAGCAACCAGGTGCCGCCGGCGCCCTCGCCCAGCGTCGACTCCGGAAGGAACACCTCGACCACTGCCGTCCGGTCACCGAGCACCACCGGGTCGAGCCGGGCCACACCCCCGTCGACGTCGACGACGAGCGACTGGCGTTCGGAGCGGGCCCGGTCCAGGTCGCTGCCGCTGGCCCGACCAGCGGATTCGTCCAACCCCAACCCGTGCACCACGGGCCGGGTGGGTGCGCCCTCGGCGCTGGCCACCATGGCACGCTCGACGACCGCCGGGTCGGTGCTGACCGCCAGCGCGCCGGTCACCAGCGCGCTGCGCCGGGCCGCGTCGGCGATCGCCTCGTCCCGGCTCTGCTCGCGCAGGCTGAGCCCGAGCGGGATCAGGAACGCGAGCGCGACGAGACTGCACATGCCGGCCGTGAGCAGGGCCAGCGCCGTCCTCAGTCCGGTGCCACCAGCCGGAATCCGACCCCCCGCACGGTGCGCAGGTAGCGCGGCTTCGCCGCGGACTCGCCCATCTTTCTGCGGAGCCAGTACAGGTGAACGTCGATTGTCTGATCCTCGCCGACCGATGGCTGCCGCCATACCTCCTCCAAGAGTTCCCGGCGGGACACTACCCGCCCAGGTCGTGCGGCGAGATACGCCAGCAGGTCGAATTCCTTGCGGGTCAGCGCCAGCGGCTCCCCGTCGAGCTGGGCGCTGCGCTCGCCCACGTCCACCCGCAGCCCGCCGACGCTGTGCACGGCGGGCTGCACGGACCGACTGGCCCGGCCGGCCCGGCGCAGCACTGTGGTGATGCGGGCATCCAGGTGTGCGCCGGTGAACGGCTTGACCATGTAGTCGTCGGCGCCAGCGCGCAGCAGCTTGACCACCGACTGCTCGTCGTCGCGGGCGGTGGCGATGATGATTGGAACGTCGGTGATGCCGCGCAACATCCGCAGCGCGTCCGAGCCGTCCAGGTCGGGTAGGCCGAGGTCGAGCACCACCAGGTCGGGTGTCTCCGCGGCCACCCGACGCAGGGCGTCCAACGCCGTACCCACGGCGTGCACGGCATGCCCCCGGTCGGTGAGGGACCGCAGCATCGCGCCGCGTACGACGTGATCGTCTTCGACCAGGAGCACGGAGGCCACGACAAGACCGTACTTGGCCTGGCAAGTTGATCGCGTTGCGGCGTGCCTGGCGACCGGGCAAGCTGGTACGACGATGTCGTTCACCCTGTTCGCCGATGCCCGCCTGGCGCTCGCCCGGGACAGCCTCGCCGGTCTCTCCACCGGTGACGCGCTGTGGAACATTGTGGACCACCTTCGGGCGGGAGCCCGGAGGCCCAAGTGATCTACGCCGCCGGCCGCTACTGGGGAACCGACCGCGAACTCGCCG
>NZ_JBEYSL010000489.1:0-5066 GCF_040642735.1 Micromonospora sp. NPDC047753
CTGGCACTACGTGCTGGAGGAGCTGTTCGGCCGGGTCACCGCCGTCTCCTGCGTGACCGCCACCCACGTGCCCGAACGGGTCGACGAGGCTAATCACCCGTACGCGGCCACCGCCGACGACGCCGCGTACGGCATCTTCGAACTCGACAGCGGGGTGATCGCGCAGATCAACTCCTCGTGGGCCGTGCGGGTGTACCGCGACGAGCTGGTGGAGTTCCAGGTCGACGGCACCGAGGGCAGCGCGATCGCCGGCCTGCGCAACTGCCGGGTGCAGCACCGGGCCCTCACCCCGAAGCCGGTGTGGAACCCGGACCTGCCGGCCACCGAGGACTTCCGCGCCCAGTGGGCCGAGGTGCCCGACAACGAGGAGTTCGACAACGGCTTCAAGGTGCAGTGGGAGGCGTACCTGCGGCACGTGGTGGCCGGAGAGCCGTTCCGGTGGGACTTCCTGGCCGGCGCGCGCGGCGTGCAGCTCGCCGAGCTGGGGCTGCGCTCGGCCCGCGAGGGTGCGCGTGTCGAGGTGCCGGAGCTGCGCTCATGACCGCCGAGGTGGTGTTGCCCGGTGGACGGCGGCACCGGCTGGCCGGGGGTGGCGGCTTCGCCCGACCGGACGCGCCGGCGACCAGCCGGATCGCGTACGCCGCCGCGCACGTGGTCGCCGACCCGGGGGCGGAGAACGTGCCGGGTGCCCCGGCGGCGGTGGACTGGGACACCACCCTCGCCTTCCGGCGGCATCTCTGGTCGTACGGGCTCGGGGTCGCCGAGGCGATGGACACCGCCCAGCGGGGAATGGGGCTGGACTATCCGGCGACCCGGGAGCTGATCCGGCGCAGCGCCGCCGAGGCCCGTGCGGTCGGCGGGCGGATCGTCGCCGGGGTCAACACCGACCAGCTGCCCGCCGGCCCGGCCACCCTGGCGGCGGTCACCGCCGCGTACACCGAGCAGCTCGACGACGTCCGCGCCGCCGGCGCCCGACCGGTGCTGATGTGCAGCCGGCACCTCGCCGCCGCCGCACGCGGCCCGGAGGACTACCTGCGGGTGTACGACGAGTTGCTCAGCGCCGCCGACGAACCGGTGGTGCTGCACTGGCTGGGTCCGATGTTCGACCCGGCGTTGACCGGCTACTGGGGCGCGGTCGACCTGGACCTGGCCGCCGACACGGTGATCGAGCTGATCAAAGCGCACCAGTCCACGGTGGATGGCATCAAGGTGTCGCTCCTGGACGCCGACCGGGAAGTCGCGTTGCGCCGCCGCCTGCCGGCCGGGGTACGCCTCTACACCGGTGACGACTTCCACTACCCGGAGCTGATCCGGGGTGACGAGGTGGGTCACTCCGACGCGCTGCTCGGGGTGTTCGCGGCCATCGCGCCGGCCGCCGCCGCCGCGATGGCCGCCCTGGACCGGGGGGACCTGACGGCGTACGACGAGATCTTCGGGCCCACAGTGCCCCTGGCCCGGCACCTGTTCGCGGCACCGACCTGGCACTACAAGACGGGGATCGTGTTCCTGGCCTGGCTGGCCGGGCACCAGGACCATTTCACGATGGTCGGTGGCGCGCAGTCCGGCCGGTCCCCGGCGCACCTGGCCACCCTGCTCACCCTGGCCGACGCGGCCGGGCTGCTGCCCGACGCCGACCTGGCCGCCGCCCGCGCCCGAGCGCTGTTCACAGTGGCGGGGGTGGCGCAGTGAGCGCCGGGTTCGCGGGTGCGGCAGCGCCGCGGGGTGGCGACGAGGCGCTGCGGCGGTTCTCGTTCAACCAGGCGACCGCCCAGCGCTGGCCGTTGCCCGAGGTGGTGGCCGGGTGCGTGGCGGCCGGCGTGCCGGGCATCGGCCTGTGGCGGGAGCCGGTTGCCGGGTACGGGTTGGCCCGGTCGGCGAAACTGGTCCGCGACGCCGGCCTCGCCGTCACGTCGCTGTGCCGGGGTGGCTTCTTCTCCGCCGACGACTGGCGCGCGGAGAACCTGCGGGCCATCGAGGAAGCCGCCGTCCTGGGCGCCCCGGAGCTGGTGCTGGTCTCCGGTGGGCTGCCGGTCGGCAGCCGGGACGTCGACGGCGCACGGCGTCGGGTCGCCGACGCGATCGGCGAGCTGGCACCGCACGCCGAGGCGGCCGGGGTACGGCTGGCCATCGAGCCGCTGCACCCGATGTTCGCCGCCGACCGGTGCGTGATCGTCACCCTCGGCCAGGCGTTGGACATCGCCGAGCGGTTCGACCCGGCGGTGGTCGGCGTGGTGGTCGACGCGTACCACGTCTGGTGGGACGACACGGTGTACGCGCAGATCGCGCGGGCGGGCGAGTGGATCGCCGCGTTCCAGGTGTGCGACTGGGTGACCCCGCTGCCGGAGGGGGTGCTGCTCGGCCGGGCATTGCCCGGCGACGGCTGCATCGAGCTGCGTCGGCTTCGCGAGGCGGTGGACGCGGCCGGCTACGTCGGCCCGATCGAGGTGGAGGTCTTCTCCGCCGAGGTGTGGGCACGTCCGGGCCCGGAGGTGCTCGACGCCGCGATCGCCGGCTACCTGCGCCACGTTGCCTGACAGCCCCGAACGGCGGTGGCCGGCGGCGGTCGGCGCGTGGCTGGGCATCGGCACCGCGCCCGCCACGCTGGTCCTCGGGGCGGCGATGGCCGCCCGACACGGTGGCGCGGTGCCGGTGGCCGGGCTGCTGGTCGGCGGGGCGCTGATGGCGGCCCTGCTCTGGGGGCAGGGCCTGATCGGGCTGCGCCGGCCGCTCGGCGACGGCGGGACGTTGACCGCGGTGCTTCCCGCGTACCTGGGGGACACCTCGCGGCTGCTGCTGGCGGCGGTGCTGGCCGTGTCGATGGTCGGGTGGAACGGGTTCAACGTCGGGCTCGGCGGGGCCTCGCTGGCCGCGCTGACCCACCTGCCCGGCTGGGCCGGGCCGGCGCTGCTGGAGGTGGCGGTCCTCGCCGTCTCCTGGGCGCCGGCCCGGCTCGGTAACCGGGTCGCGGTGGTCACCACGCTCAGCGCGGTGGTGCTGGTCGGCTGGTGCCTGACGGTGCTTCCACCACCCGGTGCGCCGGTCCGCCCCACCGGCGGCGGGCTCGCCGACGCCGCCGCGCTGATCGGGTACGCGGCCGTGTTCGCGCTGCGCGCACCGGACTTCAGCGTGGGCCTTTCCCGAAGGCGGGACCTGGCCTGGTGCGTGGGGCTACTGGTCGGGCCGGCGCTGCTCGGGGTGCTGGCCGGGGCCGGCCTGTGGCTGCGGACCGGCTCGGCCGACGTGGTCGCGCTGCTCGCCGCCGGCTCGGGGCTGGCCGCGTACGCGAATCTGTTCGTCGCGGTGGCGGTCTTCGCGGCGGCGCTGACCACCACGTACTCCGGTTCCCTGGCGTTGCGTGGCCTGGCTCCCCGCGTGCCGGCGCGGGCGGCGATGCTGCTCGTCGCGGTGCTCGGGGGGATGCTGGCGGTGGCGCGGTTCGACCGTCTGGTGCTGCCCTGGCTGACCCTGCTGGCCGCCGCGTTGCCGGTGCTGGTGGTGCCGATGGCGGTGGAAGCAGCGGCCCGTCGGCGCGGTCGTGTCCCGCGTACCGTGCCCGCCTGGTGCTGGATGCCGCCGGCGCTGCTCGCGGTGGCCTGCACGCTCGCCGGGGTGGGTGTCGCCCCGCTGCTCGGGCTGGCCCTGGCCGCGGCGTGCACGGTGCTCTGGCGGCGCCAGGGAGGCGTCGCCTAGGCCGCAGCGGGGATGGTGGCATCGATGAGCTGCGGGCCCGGCTGGTTCAGCGCCGCGGAGAACTGCTCCGCGAGTTCCTCGGCGGTGCTGGCGCGGGTGGCGGGCATCCCGAACGCGTTGGCCAGTCCCACGAAGTCGATCTGAGGGTTGGTCAGGTCGAACAGTGGATTGGCGTCGGGGTTGGCCGGGCCCGGCTGCTTGCTGAAATAGCTCCACTCCTGGCGCAGGATCGCGTACCCGTGGTTGTTGAGGATCACGTTGGTGATGTTCAACCGCTCGCGTACCTGGGTCCAGAGCGCGGTGGCGGTGTACATCACGCAGCCGTCGGCCACCAGCGCCACCACCGGTCGGTCGGGTGCGGCGACGGCGGCGCCGACGGCCAGGGGCAGACCGTCGCCCATGGCGCCACCGGTCTGCATCAGCACGTCGTGTCGGGGAGCGCCGGCGGTGGCGGCGGCGAGGGTGGTGCCGGAACTCACGGACTCGTCGATGATGATGGCCCGTTCGGGTAGCAGCGCCGCGATGATGTCGGCCCAGTTCTGCAGGGTGAGTGCGCCGGTGGGTAGGGCCGGCGGGTGCGGGTCGGTGACCTGGGCCGCCGCGTCCGGTGCCACCAGGTCGGCGAGCCGGACCAGCGCGGCGACGGCGTCCTGACCGACCTCGGCCAGGACATGCGTCCGGGCCCCGTCGGGCACGAGGAGGCTCGGCTGGTCGGGGTAGGCGAAGAACGAGACCGGTGCCTTGGTGCCCGCGACGATGACGTGCCGCGCCCCGTGCAGTTGGTCGAGCACCTGGTCGGGATAGAAGCCGAGCCGGGGGAACGCGGGTAGGCCCGCCCCTCGTTCGACCCGGTTGGAGTAGAGCTCCTGGAAGACCCGTGCACCGGTCGCCGCGGCGATGCGGCCCGCTGCCAGCAGGCCGGCCTCCCGTAGAGCCGGTCCGCCGATCACCAGTGCGGTCGTCTCGCCGCTTCGAAGAGCCTCCGCGACCTGGTTGATCGTCTCCTGATCGACCGTCGGCGCCGGCCGGGGCCGCACGGGTGTGCCGGCCGCACCTCCCTCGGACCAGGACACGTCCGCCGGCATGATCACGGTGGCGATCTGCCCGGGTGGCTCCAGGACGGCGGCGAGCGCGGCGGCGGCGTCCGGGCCGGCACCGGCTGCGTCCTCGGGGCGGCGGACGGGGCCGCGTAGCCATCCCGCCAGCGCGGCGATGTCGGAGTTCAACGGTGGATCGAAGGCGGTGTGGAACGTCGCGTGGTCACCGACGATGTTCACCACCGGCGAGTTGGCGCGGCGGCTGTTGTGCAGGTTCGTCAGGCCGTACGCGAGTCCGGGCCCGAGGTGCAGCAGCGTCGCGGCTAAGCCCGCCGCGAC
>NZ_JBEYSL010000490.1:0-5054 GCF_040642735.1 Micromonospora sp. NPDC047753
GTGGTGCAGGCACAGGGCGCCCGGTTCGTCGCCGAGCAGGACCCGCAGCGGGTGATCGTCGCCCTGGAGCAGATCGAGCGGGCCGGCGCGGAGGCACGGTCTTCAGCTCGCGGGTGGCCTCGGCGAGGGGCACCCGGACGATGTCGGTGCTCTGCATCGCGACCATCTTGCCCCAGTCGCCGTCGTTGACGGCGTCGATGGCCTGCAGGCCCAGGCGGGTGGCGAGCACCCGGTCGAAGGCGGTCGGGGTGCCACCGCGCTGGATGTGGCCCAGCACCACGGTGCGGGCCTCCTTGCCGGTCTTGGCCTCCAGCTGCTCGGCGAGCCACTGGCCGATGCCGCCGAGGCGGACGTGGCCGAACGAGTCGAGCTCCTGGTTGGCGAGCACCATCTGGCCGTCGAGCGGCTGGGCGCCCTCGGCGACCACGACGATCGGGGCGTACTGGTGCTGGAAGCGCTTCTCGACGTAGCCGGCCACCTGGTCGACGTCGAACTGACGCTCGGGCAGCAGGATCACGTTGGCGCCACCGGCCAGGCCGGCGTGCAGGGCGATCCAGCCGGCGTGCCGGCCCATCACCTCGACGACCAGGGTGCGGTGGTGGCTCTCCGCCGTGGTGTGCAGCCGGTCGATGGCCTCCATCGCGATGTTGACCGCGGTGTCGAAGCCGAAGGTGTAGTCGGTGGCACCGAGGTCGTTGTCGATCGTCTTCGGCACGCCGACGACGTGCACGCCCAGCTCGTAGAGCTTGGTGGCCACGCCGAGGGTGTCCTCGCCGCCGATCGCGATCAGCGCGTCCACGCCCTGGGCGGCGAGGTTGTCCTTGATCCGCTCGACGCCGTTCTTGATCTTGAACGGGTTGGTCCGGGACGAGCCGAGGATGGTGCCGCCGCGGGGCAGAATGCCGCGAACGTCGGCGATGTCCAAGGGGCGGGACAGACCCTCGAGCGGGCCCTTCCAGCCGTCCCGGAAGCCCACGAACTCGTGACCGTAAGTGGCGACGCCCTTGCGGACCACCGCCCGGATGACCGCGTTGAGACCGGGGCAGTCGCCGCCGCCGGTGAGCACGCCGATACGCATGATCCGCTCATCCTCCTGGAGCATCAGGTAAAGCCCGATATGCCCCAGGGTATGTGTCAGGTCAGACCATCGGCGCCGTTGCCGGCCCGGGGCGGGCCGTCACTGCGAACTGTAGTCGGCCCGCTGGTACGACGACAGCGCGCCCCGGGCACCCGCCCCCGGTCAGTAGGTCACCTCATGGTTCTCGCCGGCCTGCGGCGGCTGGCCGGTGACCGCGGCCCTGGCGTAGTCGAGCAGGTTCACCACGGTGCTGTTCGGCGAGTCCCAGTACTCGGCGGAGCTGGCGTGCAGCTTGATCAGCGTGAGACCGGGGGTGTCCAGCCCGTCGGGGAACCACGCCTTGAGCAGCGGGTTCCACAGCCGCTCGGCCCGGGCCCGGTCGAACCCCTCAGTGGCGGTGCCGGAGATCGACACCCACGCGTTGTGCTTCTGGTCGGAGAAGGCCACGTTGACCTCCGGGTTCACCCGGAGCTGGCGGACCTTGGCCGAGTCGGCGTAGGCGAAGAACCACAGCTCGCCGTCGAACTCGACCTCCTGGAGCCCCATCGGGCGACTCACCTGACGCCCGTCCAGAGCAGTCGTGGTGAGCATGCAGATCCGCGCGGCCCGGGCCAGGGCGGTGACACGGGCGCGTGCCTCCGCGGCGCTGCTCGGCTGGTGGCTCATGGCAATCTCCCTCGGCTCGGCTGGTCGAACCGTTGCCCGGGACAGAACCGGTCAAACCTACGGCGGCGCGGCCACCACTCAACGGACGGTCATCGCCCGCCAGCGGGCCAGATTGTGCCGGGCATCGACCAGAGCGTCGTGCCGGGCCGCGTCCGCGTCCGGCAGGGGCGGCCGACCCCGGTCGTCCCAGAGCTGCCGCAGCTCCTTGGTGTAGCGGGGAATCTCCCGGGGCAGTGCCGGCATCGCGCCCCAGAGCTGGGCGAGCACCACGTGGTCGTACGCGGCGAACCAGGCCCACAGCTCCAGCTGCTCCCCCGGCCGGTCCCGGATCGGCTCCATCAGGAAGTCGTACAGGTCGTCGCGGATGCGCTCACGCGAGCGCCAGGCCCGATCCGCCGGGGAGGGCAGCTTGTCGAGCACGTTGCGTCGAACCCAGGGCACGGCGCGGGAGTCGTCGAACTCGGTGGAGACCGCGTAGAACTCGCGGCCGTACTCGTCGACGACACCGATCGAGACGAGGTCGACGGTCGTGCCGTCCTCGATGAACTCGCAGTCGTAGAAGTAGCGGTAGACCATTCCGGGCATCCTCGCCCACCGCCGCCCGGCCGCGTCCGGCGGGGCCCGTCCGACGGTGGAGCACACCGCCGCGACACCTCGCGTACGGCGCGTCGCAGACCGTGACGGTCACGGAAGTGCTTCGAGGGGTGTACAGCAAGCGACCGGACCGTCATGATCTGATGTGTACCGCTACCGGACGCCGAATCGGTGTCAGTTCACCTTGTCGGGGCCCATCAGGTTCGCCCGGTGAGCGAATTGTGGTCCATGACCGGGGGAGGGGTTGGGCCGTGGAGGTTCGCCTGCCGGAGCCGGGTGACGCGCTCACGGGTGTCGAGATGTTCGCTGGGCTGGAGCCCGAGGTGCGCCAGCGTGTCATCGCGGCCGCCGTCCCGCGCACCTACCGCAAGGGCCAACTGCTCTTCGTGGAGAACGATCCCGGCGAGTCCCTGATCGTGCTGCGCCGCGGCGCGGTGGCGGTCTTTCGCACCGCACCCACCGGCGAGCGGGCCGTGCTGTCGGTTATCCGTCCACCGGACGTGCTCGGTGAGGTCTCCCTGCTCGACGCGTCCACCCGGTCCGCCTCGGCGGAGGCCATCGAGGACTGCGCGGCGCTCGCGCTCTCGCGGGGCGCGTTCATGGAGTTGGTGCACTCCAACCCCCGCATCCTGGACGCGGTGATGCGCTCACTGGGCGGGCTGATCCGCCGGCTCACCGAGCAGAACGCCGACCACGTCTTCCTCGACCTGCCCGGTCGGGTGGCGAAGACGCTGGTGCGGCTGGCGGGCGAGAGCCAGGCACCGATGATCACGATCGAGCTCAACCAGAGCCAACTGGCCGAGATGGCCGGTGGTTCCCGGCAGAGCGTCAACCAGGCGATCGGCTCGTTCGCCAGCCGTGGCTGGCTGCGCACCGAGGGCCGCCGGATCGTGGTAACCGACGTGGCCGCGCTGCGCCGCCGCGCCGGCATGGCCGACCGCTGACCGACCGGCACGTCGCTCGGGCATCCGATCTGGACGGGCCCCACCCGTCGCCGCCCGCTCTCCTACCCGTACGCACGGCTGCGCCGGCTGCCAGTGGCAGCCGGCGTCACCGTGCTCGCGGTTCAGCGGGTGGGGTTCAGCGGGTCGGGCCGATCCAGCTGGTCGCGACCGGCTGGTAGCCGGGGCCCGCCCAGAACCCCGGCCCGGCCCAGAACCCCGGCCCGGCCCAGATGCCCGGTCCGGCCCAGATGCCCGGTCCGGCCCATCCGCTCGCGGTGGTGGTCGTGGTCGTCGTCGTGGTCGCCATGTCGTCCTCCTGGTCGGTGTGTGGTGCTTGTTGCGCTTGTCTTGCCGAGGACGCTACGGCGTGGAGCGGTGGGACAAAATAGAACAAATCGACATCAATCACTGGCTGAAGAGCGGTTGTTGGCCCCCACGCCGCGCTGACAAGGTTGCCGCGCCCGCCCCTGTTCCAGGGCCCGTGCCGACATACCCGCAGCAGTGAGGAGCCACCGGTCATGTCATTACTCCGCGGCAATGTCGCATTTCGTCGGTACTGGTCGGCGCGCCTGGTGTCGTACACCGGTGACCAGCTGGCCCGGACGGCGCTTCTGATTGCCGTCTACGACCGGCACGGCGGCGGCGCGGTCGCCCTGCTGCTGCTGGCCTCGACGGTGCCCCGGCTGCTCGGACCGTTGCTCGGCGCCCTGGCCGACCGGTTCGACCAACGCCGGCTGATGATCGGTTGCGACACCGCCCAGGCGTTGGCCTACGTCGCCGTCGCGCTGCTCGCGCCACCCCTGCCCGTCCTGTTGGCGCTGATCACCGCGGCTACCACGGCCGCCACCGCGTTCACTCCCGCCGGGCGCAGCCTGCTCCCCCGCCTGGTCGAACGCGAGCAGCTACCGGCGGCGAACGCGCAACTCGCGACGGGCGTCAACATCGGGCTCGCTGCCGGGCCAGCCGTCGGCGGCCTCCTGCTGGCGACCGTCGGGCTGACCGCCACGCTGCTCGTGGACGCGGCGACATTCGTTCTCTCCGCGTTGCTGATCGGCGGAGTCAGGGCGCTCTCGACGACCGGCGCGACCCGCCGGCCCGAGCCACTGCGGACGGTGCTGCGCGAAGGGCTGCGGGTGGTCCGAGGGCACAGCGTCGTCCGCGCGGTCTCGGTCGGGTTCCTGGTGATGGTGATGTTCGCCGCGCTGGACAACCTCGCCATCGTCCCCCTCGGACGCGCCGAACTGGGCGCCACCGAGGTCACGATCGGTCTGCTGGGCACCGCCTACGGCGTCGGCATGGTGCTCGGTCCGATGTGCCTGGCGAGAACCGGCGTACGCATCCGGATGGACCTGGTCCTCTACGGTGCGCTGCTCGCGCTCGGCGCCGGAACGCTTGTCACCGGCATCAGCCCGGTGATCGCGCTCGCCATTGCGGGTCAGGCGGTGGCCGGCGTCGGCGCGGGCTGGCACAACGTCGCCGCGGACACCCTCATCCAGCAGAACGTGCCGGCCGAACGGCTCGGCGTGGTGTTCGGCACCGTCTACATGTTCCCGTACGCGGCGGAGGCACTGGCCTACGCCGTCGGCGCACCGCTGTTGGCGATGGTCGGGCCACGATGGGTGCTGGTCATCTCGGGGTTGGGTGTGCTGGCCACCCTGGCGCTGATCGCTCCCCTGCTCACCCGGGCCCTCGGGCTACGCCTGCCGACGCCGGGCAGGTTCGCAGCGGCCAACGGGTGAGACCGCCCGACGGGTGCGGTCGGCGGACCAAAG
>NZ_JBEYSL010000491.1:0-5021 GCF_040642735.1 Micromonospora sp. NPDC047753
GATCCCCCTCCACAGCCGCCGACGGGCAGGATGATCCCACCCCAGGCCCCACCACCCCCCGAGGAGTTCCCGTGGGAGCACCCACCACCCCGGGCCCGCCCGGGAGCATGTCGCTCGTCCCCGCCAGGCAACTGGCGGGGATGACGTGGTTCAGGCCTGGTAGATGGCCTCGCCGGCGATCTCGATCTGCACCGTCTTGCCGACCAGCACCCCGCCGCTCTCCAGGACGACATTCCAGAGCAGACCGTAGTGCTCACGGTTCATCTCGGCCGTCGCGCTGAAACCGAAGATGTTCTGCCCGTACGGATCCTGACGGGCACCACCAAAATTCACCACCAGGTCGACGGGCCGGGTGATTCCCTTCACTGTCAACTCACCGGTGAGGACGAATCGTCCGGGAATGCCGTCGGACTGCGGCGGAACAATGTGACTTCGGCCTCGCCCGCCCAACCGATGGTTGCGCAGACGCGCCCACTGGAATATAGGGTCCTCGTTGCCCTGCCACTTAATGCCGGTGCTTCGATATTCGAGGGTGGGAAAACGCTCCACGTCGAGGAAGTCGGCACTCTTCAGATGCGTGTCCCGGTCGATACTTCCGGTGGTGATGCTGGCCGCCATGATGGTGGCCGTCACCGAGGAGAGCATCGGGTCCTCCGCCACGAAGATCTCCGCCGTGGCCTCGGCGAACTCGCCGCGCACCGGGCTGACCATCATGTGCCGGGACAGAAAACCGATCCGCTTGTGCGCCTGATCGAGAAGATAGGTGCCGGCCACCGGGATGGTCATGCCGTCCCAGGTGCGTGTGGCGATATCGGTCATCGTGTTGCCTTCCCCCCGAGCGCGCCCGGGTGTTTATCAATATGTTGCTGGCGGCCGGGTAAACGGCCAGACATTCGTACTCACGCCCAGCATAGGGACGCTCCGGAACGGCATTTCCGCCGCCACCACACGGTGGATCATGACGTACTTCACCAGTCCCGACGGGCGGCCGTCCAACGGTCCCGGCCGGGTGCCAGCGGCGCTACTTCCCATCGATGCGTGGCCGATCGGCCGAGGGTCGCCCGCCCGCCCGGTTGACCAGCGACTAACCTTGCCGACATGCGCCTCTCCGCTCGGGTCGACTACGCCCTCCGCGCGGCCGCCGAACTCGCCGCGACGGCCAGCGGCCCCGGGCGCGGCCGGCCGGTGACGGCCGACCAGATCGCCCGCGCCCAGGAGATCCCGCCGAAGTTCCTGGAGAGCATCCTTCTCCAACTGCGCCGGGGCGGCATCGTGCACGCCCAGCGTGGCCCGGAGGGCGGCTACTGGCTGGCCCGCCCCGCTGAGGAGATCTCCCTCGCCGAGGTCATCCGGGTGATCGACGGGCCCCTCGCCCACGTACGCGGGCAACGCCCCGAGCAGCTCGGCTACCACGGCCCGGCACAGGCCCTCCAGGAAGTCTGGATCGCGCTACGGGCAAGCGAGCGGGAGATCCTGGAACTGGTCAGCGTCGCTGACGTCGCCGCCGGCAACCTGCCCGCGCGGGTCACCGAGCTGGCCGCCGACCCGCGCGCCTGGATCTGAGCGCCGGCTCACCTCCCGGCCACACGTCCGCGTCCCATCCACCGATCGGGGGCTTGACCCCGGCCGCCCCTTCCCGCATTGTCGACCAAGTCGATAGGAGATGCCGAAAAGTCTGGGGGCGCTCGTGCGCAAGCTGTTGGTCCTCGCTCTGGTCGGGCTCGTCGCGCAACTGATCGATGGTTCGCTCGGCATGGCCTACGGCTTGACCTCGTCCACTCTGCTGCTGGTCGCCGGGGTCGCCCCGGCCGCCGCCTCGGCCTCGGTGCACCTGGCCGAGATCGGCACCACGCTCGCCGCAGGGGTGGCGCACTGGCGGTTCGGCAACGTCGACTGGCGGGTGGTGACCCGCATCGCCCTACCCGGTGCCATCGGCGCCTTCGCCGGAGCCACCCTGCTCAGCTCCATCTCCACCGAAGCCGCCGCACCGTGGATGGCCGGCATCCTCTTCACGCTCGGCGCGTACCTCCTGATCCGCTTCGCCCGGCCACTGCGCACCGACCGGGTCGGCGGACGGCTCCGCGGTCGTTTCCTCGGCCCCCTGGGCCTGGTCGCCGGCTTCGTCGACGCGACCGGCGGCGGCGGATGGGGCCCGGTGGCCACCCCCGCGCTGCTGGTCTCCGGCCGGATGGAACCCCGCAAGGTGATCGGCTCCGTGGACACCGCCGAGTTCGTCGTGGCCGGCGCTGCCAGCATCGGCTTCCTGATCGGGCTGGGCTCGGAGGGATTCCTGCTCCCCACCGTCGCCGCACTGCTCATCGGCGGCCTCATCGCCGCCCCACTGGCCGCCTGGCTGGTGCGAATCGTGCCCGCCCAACTGCTCGGCGCGGCAGTCGGCGGCGTGATCGTGCTGACCAACGCCCGCACCCTGATCCGCTCCGCCGAACTGGACGGTCCGGCCCGCCCCGCCCTGTACGCCCTGCTGGCCGCCGGCTGGCTGGCCGCCCTGGTGTTGGCCGTCCGCGCCCTACGCCGTACCCGTCGCGCCCGCGCCGAAGCCGCCGCCGCTCCCGCCGCCGCTCCCGCCGCCGCTCCCGCCGCCGCTGTCGGTGTTCCCGCCGAGGCTACCGACGCCGCATCCGTCGGCGAGGTCCCTGCCGATCTGGCCGCAACGGGTACGCCCACCCCACGCTGAACCGCGCGGTGCGCCCATCCACCCGCCGATGCCGGCTCGAACGTCGTCATCGGCGCGGCTGACTCACCAAGATCGCGCAACATCCTGGATGTAGTGGCATCCCGGCTCGTCGTGGCCACTACATCCAGGATCGAGCGTGACCTTGACGGCGGTGGCGCCCTAAATCCCGGCCCCGGTGGGTCGGGCACGGTGTTCGTCCCCAAGATCTGCACAACATCAGGGATGTTGCTGCCTCTCGCGCGGCGGAGGCAGCAACATCGGCGAAGTTGCGCGGACCTTGGCGCGGGCGCGGGCGCGGGCGCGGGGGAGCGGGCGGGGGAGCGCGTGGGGCGATGGCGGGTCAGGGGGTGAGCAGGGTGGTGGCCGTCTCGGAGAGCAGGGTCCAGGCTTCGTCGGTGTGCGCTTCGGTGGTCTGGGGCGAGCCGACCGCCAGCCGCAGCGTGTAGCGGCCGGCGACCCGGGTGTGCGTGAGGTGCACGCGTCCGCTGGCGTTCACCGAGGCCAGCAACGCCGCGTTGGTGTCGTCGTCGGCCAGCAGTCGGAAGCAGACCAGTGAGAACGGGTGCGCCGCGACCACCTCGAACCGGTCGTCGGCGCGGACCCGCTCGGCGAACCGTTCGGCCAGCGCCACCCCGGAGCGGATGTGCGCCCGCAGGCCTTCGGCGCCGTACCAGCGCAGCACGAACCACAGCTTGAGGGACCGGAACCGCCGGCCGAGCGGCACCTGCCAGTCCCGGTAGTCGATCACCGCGCCGGATTCGGAGGCCGCGTTGCGCAGGAACTCCGGCAGTACGGTCAGCGCCTCGATCAGTTCGGCCCGGTCGGCCACCCAGAACGCGTCGCAGTCGAAGCCGGTGAGCAGCCACTTGTGCGGGTCGAAGCAGTAGGAGTCGGCGTACTCCAGGCCGGCGTGCGTCCACCGCAGTTCGGGGCAGACGGCGGCGGCGCCCGCGTACGCGGCGTCCACGTGCAGCCAGATCCCGTACTCGGCGCAGATGGCTCCGATTTCCGGCAGCGGGTCGATGGCGGTGGTGGAGGTGGTGCCGATGGTCGCCACCACGATGGCCGGCACGTCACCGGCGGCCAGGTCGGCTTCGATGGCGGCCCGCAGCACGCCTGGCAGCATCGCCTGGGTGTTCGGGTCCACCTCGACCGACCGGGTTCCGTCGCTGCCCAGCCCGGCGATCCGCACCGCCTTCTCGATGGACGAGTGCCCGTGGATGGAGGTGTAGGCGCGGTAGCGCCGGTCGATGCCGGTGTGCCGCCAGCGTCCGCCGCTGGCCCGGTGCAGTGCGGCCAGGGTGGCGACCAGCGTCGCCGAGGACGCCGAGTCCTGGATGACCCCACCGCCGGCGCCGGTGGAGCGGAACCGCTGTGGCAGGTCCATCAGGTGGGCCAGCCAGTCCATCATCACCGTTTCCAGCTCGGTGCAGGCCGGGCTGGAGGCCCAGAGCATGCCCTGTACGCCAAGCCCGGAACTGACCAGGTCGCCGAGCACGCTCGGGCCGGAGGTGTTGCCGGGGAAGTAGCCGAAGAAGCCCGGGTGCTGCCAGTGGGTCAGCCCTGGTACGACGATCGAGTCAAGGTCGGCGAGGATCGCCTCGACCGGTTCGCCGCCGGTGGTGGGGGGCTCGCTGGGCAGGGCGGCGGCCACTGTGCCCGGGGGGTCGGCCGGGGCGACCGGTCGTTGCTCCACTGTCGCCCAGTAGTCGGCGATCCAGTCGACGACGGCGTGGCCGGCGCGACGGAACTCGTCGGGATCCATGTGCGGCGCCATCTGATCAGTTGATCATGCTGGCGTGCTCGAAACAAGGGGTCTGCCGGATCGATGCTCATAACACATCGCATCCGCCATCGCCACTCCCCTGTAACGCCGACATCGATATGGCCGGGCGGTTGACCTTGCAGAAAGTTCACGCTAGGTTCGATTTCCAAGAAGGTTTGTTTCATGGAAGGAAGGCAATAGCTAATGGCGAAAAATCGGGGGATTGCTCGGCTGGTGACGGCGGGTTTCTTGACGACTGCGGCGGTGGCTGCTGCGTCACTTTTCGGCGCTGGCCCGGCCCTGGCCGGCAACTGTTCAATCGCGGGCTGTGGCGTCGTGCGCAATGATTCGGCACACCCGGTGTCTATCGCGGACTGGTGCGATGGGACTGGCTCCTGCGGCAAGACTTACCTGCTCAAGCCGGGTGAATTGTCCACCAAGTACAAGAAGGACACCGACACGTTCGCTTTGCAGTGCACCGGCAACTACTACCGTTACACCGGTGACTTGCTGCCTCCAGGACCGCTCGCAGCGCGACAGCTCGGTAGCGATGTACGCCGA
>NZ_JBEYSL010000492.1:0-5004 GCF_040642735.1 Micromonospora sp. NPDC047753
GGCCCGATCACCGCGACCGGCGACGACGCGAGGAAGTAACCCCCCGCGCAGCCGGCTTCGAGCAGCACTGTGGGGCGGACGGTGGAGAGCAGCCAGCGCAGCCGTCGGCTCGCCTCGAACCGGCGCTGACCGGCGGAGGCGAAGTAGTCCTGGTACCCGTCCGTCGTGTAGTAGGCCTCGTCGTACAGCTCCTCGGGAGCCGGGGCGCTGCCCGCGGTCCAGACGAAGCCGCAGTCCGGGCAGCTCCACAGCAGCTCGCCGAGGGTCGGCGAGTGCCCACCGGCGCGGCCGCAGAGCTGGCAGCGGACCAGCTCGATCCCATCGAGTTTCATCAGGTGCTCCGTCCGGTTCGTGGCGCCCGGGCGATCACCCGAAGCAGGTCGCCGAGGCGTGGGTGGGTCAACCGCGGTGAGCGGAGCCCGAGCACGTCGGCGGGGAGTAGATGTCGGGCGTGCCGCAGCCGGTAGGCGAGCGGCATGTAGTAGCGGAAGACGGTGGTGTCCTGCCGGACCACCTCGAAGCCGAGGTCGGTCACCAGCCGGACCAGGGTGTCGGGGGTGAAGTGCCAGCGGTGGTAGCGCGGTTGCAGGCCCGGCCAGTCGGTGCCGAGTCGGTTGGCGGCGGCGGAGGCGATGTTGGGTACTTCGAGGGCGAGCCAGCCGCCGGGGGTGAGGGCGGTGTGTGCGGCGTGCAGGAAGGCGCGGGGGTCTTCGACGTGTTCGAGGACGTGGAAGGCGCAGACGACGTCGGCGGTGAGGGTGGGTGCGATGGTTTCGAAGTAGCCCTGGCGTACGGGCATGTGGAGGTGGTCGCGGGCGAAGCTGGCGGCGGCGTGGCTGACTTCGATGCCGCTGGCGGTGATTCCGGCCTGGTGGGCGGCTTCGAGGAAGTAACCCCCCGCGCAGCCGGCTTCGAGCAGCACTGTGGGGCGGACGGTGGAGAGCAGCCAGCGCAGCCGCCGCCGTGCCTCGAACCGGCGTGGCGCGGCCCGGAAGTAGTCGTCGTAACCACCCTCAGCGAAGTAGTCCTCGTCGTATCGCCCGTCCTCGGTGGCCTGCTCCTGCGCGGTCCAGCTGAAGCCGCAGCCTTCGCAGCGGCGCAGCAGCCCGCCGAGTCGGGGCAGGTGGGCCTGCCGTGGCCCACACAGCACGCACCGCGCGGTGCGGTGGTCGACGCTCATCGCGGACCGCCCGTGCTCGGCGACAGCACTGCCGTCGGCGCGTGCAGCAGCCGGTGCAGTCGCATCCGGTCGCTCGCGCCCAGGTGCCCGCCGGCGATCAGCAGCGCGCCGGCGACGAGCACTGTCAGACCCGCCCGGGACGACACGGCGAGGGCGGCGTCGAGGCGTCCCGGACCGCCCGGCAGGAACTGGCTGGCCGCCGCCGTGACCAACCCGGCCGCGACAGCCGCGGCGAGCGGCGGCCAGATCGCCCGCGCCAGCGGGGCCAGCGGCCGGGCCGTGGCGCTGTGGAAGTAGACCAGGAAGTACCCGGTGCTGAGCACCACCGCCAGCGCTGTCGACAGCGGTACGCCGAGCGGCCCGCACAGCAGCAGCATCGGCACGGTCAGGACCAGGTTGAGGACGACGGAGAGCAGTACGTACCGCGTCTCCAACCCGGGTCGGCCCTCGGCGCGGGCCGCGATCGTCGCCGCCCCGGTGATCAGGTTGAGGGCGTACGCGGGCGCGAGGATCATGATGTTCGCCGCGGCCCACGGGACCTGGTGGCCCAGCCAGAGCCGGACCAGCGGATCGGCGCTGACCATCAGCGCGGCGGTGGCCGGGGCCAGGAACAGCGCGAGGTACCGGGTGGCGGCCAGGTAGAACCGGTCCAGCCAGCCGGTGCCCCGGGACACCGTGCGGGCGACCGCCGCGGGGAACAGCACGATGAGGGCGAAACCCGGGGGCAGACGGAGCAGGTTGAGCAGGCGACCGCCCAGGTCGAAACCGCCGGCCACGGCGGGGCCGAAGGCACCACCGAGGACGAGGCGGTCCAGCTCCACGTTGACCATGCCGGCGCCACTGGAGACCTGCACCCGCAGGCCGTAGCCGCCGATGCGGCGGATGTCGGCCAGGTCCGTTCGCCCCCACAGTGGGGACAGGTCCGGGCACTGGCGGTGGGTTGTCGCGGCGAGCAGCAGGGTACGGATCGCCCCGGTCGCGGCGGCCGAGGCGGCCAACGCCACCAGGCCGCCGCCGAGGCGTACCACCAGGATGGCGAGGGCTGCCCCGAGGATCGCGGTGCCGGCGCTGATCGCGGCGAGTGACCCGTACCGTTGGCCGCCTTCGAGTACGGCCCGCCACGGCAGCTCCACGGCGCCGGCCACCAGGCCGACGACCAGCCAGAGGGTGGCCTGCCACGCCTCGTCGGCCAGGTCGCCGAGGCGCAGCAGCCCGGCGAGCCACGGCCAGCCGGCACCGAGCGCCCCGAGGGTGAGCAGGCCCAGCAGCAGGGCCCAGCCCAGCCCCAGCCCGAGCAGCCGACGTACCAGGTCCCGGTCGGCCGCGCTCTCGGCTCGGGCGACCTCTCGGACCAGTGCGGAGCCGAGGCCGAGGTCGATCAGGGCGGCCATCGCCAGCAGACCGGCGAGCACGACCCAGATTCCGAACTCCCGCGGCCCGAGCCGCTGGTAGATGACGGGCACCGAGACCAGCCCGGACACCGCCATGATCACCCGCGCGGCCAGCATGCTGGCCGTGTTGCGGGTGACCCGGGTTTCGACGGCGTGGGTCGTGTCAGCCACGGGGGAACCCCCGGAACAGCTCGACCACTGTCAGCAGGAGCAGGGTGAGGTCGACCCGCATGGAGCGGCAGTTGAGGTAGAGCAGGTCACAGCGGAGCTTCTCCTCCACTGTGGCCGCGTATCCGCCGGTGAGCTGCGCGATGCCGGTCAGGCCCGGCCGGATCAGGTGCCGCAGGTCGTAGTCGGGCAACCGGGTGAAGCCGGCGATGAACTCCGGTCGTTCCGGGCGAGGCCCGACGAGGCTCATCTCGCCGCGCAGCACGTTCCAGAGCTGGGGCAACTCGTCCAGCCGGGACCGTCGTAGCCAGCGACCCAGTCGGGTGATCCGGACGTCGTCCGGCAGGGCCAGGACCGGGCCGGTGGTCTGCTCGGCGCCGACCCGCATGGTCCGGAACTTGACCACCCGGAACAGGCGGCCACCCGTGCCGACGCGTTGCTGGAGGTAGAACGGTGGGCCGGTGAACGACACCACGGCCGCGATCACCGCGATCAGTGGGATCACCACGAGGGCACTGAGCAGGATCACGCCGAGGTCGAAGAACCGCTTGAGCCGCTCGCCTCGGGGTCGGCCGGCGCCGCCCGAACCCAGCCGGATCCAGGGCAGCCCACCGAAGCGCGCCATCGCGGGTGCCCGCAGCAGACCGTAGACGGGACGGGCCAGCACCATGATCTCGACGCCGGCACTCATGCAACTGGTGATGATGCGGTCGTCGATGCTCTCCAGGGAGTGCTTGAGCAACAGGAGTCGAGGGCGGACGCCGGCCAGCACTCCGGCGAGTTCCTCGGCGCAGACCGGCACCGGCAGTCGGACGGCCACGTCGAACTCCTCGTCGAGGCGGTCGGGCGTGGTGGCCGCGTCGTTCGCCTCGAGCACCACCACGCGGGCCCGCCGCCTGTGCTGTTCGGAGCGGGTGGCCTGCTCGTAGCGGGTGAACAACTCCTGAAGCTGCAGCGGGATCTCCGGCCGTTTTCGCGTGTCGGACCCCGGTGTCCCGGTGAGGCCGTGGGAGGTCGCGCTGTCGTTGCCCGGCAACGGAGCTGAGTCCGCGGTCACGGGTCCCGGGGTCTTTCTCAACGCGCCGACCTCCTTCTCCGTCAGGTGCCTGAGGGCATGCGGACGAGCACCCCGGAAGTAAGCTACTAGTCACAAATGCCCCATTAGTCCCGGATAGGCAAAAACAGGACTTCTTGTCCAGAACCTCGCATAGCTGCCCAAACCATTGGGCGAAACATCCCTTTGGTGGGTATTCAGTGGGTTACGGTCGTGCCGGCCGTCCGGTTGCCGCTGAGGGCCGACAACCCCGTCGTTCCAAGGAGTTCCACATGGACCAGCCAGTTGTTGCCGTCGGTGTCGACCCGCCGAAGGACCTGATCCCCGGACGCGTGCTGGTGACCGGAGGCGCCGGCTTCATCGGCAGCCACGTGGTCGCCCGGCTGATGTTGATGGGCAGTCAGGTCCGGGTGCTCGACAACTTCTCCACCGGTCGGATCGAGAACCTGGCCGATGCCGCGTACGGCGGACTGACCGAGGCCGACGTCGTCTCGGGAGACATCCGTACGCCGGAGGGTGTCGAGGTCATCCACCAGTGGCAGCCGGACGTGGTGGTGCACCTCGCCGCGCAGCCCAGCGTTCCCGCGGCCCGTCGGTCACCCCTGTACGACGCCGACGTGAACGTCTTCGGCACCGTCAACGTGCTGGACGCCTGCGCCCGTGGCGGCGTGCGGCTGCTGATCAATGCGGCCAGCAGTGCCATCTTCGGCAGCGTCGCCGCCCACGACCTGCCGGTCCGGGAGGACCATCCGATCGCCCCGGTGAGCCCGTACGGCGTCAGCAAGGCCGCCGGCGTGCACTACCTCGACTGGTACGGGCGTCAGCACGGGCTGCCGTACACCTCGATGGTGTTCGGCAATGTCTACGGACCTCGGCAGGAGGGCAGCGACTGCGGCGTGGTGTCCCTGATGGCCGACGCGCTGCTCGGCGGCCGGCAGGTGGTGATCTACGACGACGGTACGCAGACCCGGGACTTCATCCATGTCAGCGACGTCGCCGAGGCGATCGCCGTCGCCTGTCACCACCCCGGGATAGGTCTGGTCAACATCGCCTCGGGTCGGCAGACGAGCGTCAACGAGGTCTACGACACGGTCCGGGAGGCGTCCGGCGTCGGCAACGCGGCCCGGTACGAGCCGCTGCCCTGGCCGGGCGAGGTGCGCAACATGGCGCTGGACACCAGGAAGGCGCGCGAGCTGCTCGGGTGGTACCCG
>NZ_JBEYSL010000493.1:0-4998 GCF_040642735.1 Micromonospora sp. NPDC047753
TGCACCGCCACCCAGCCCTCGCGGTGCAGCGGCGACACTGTGGGCGACTCGATGCCCGGGGTGAGCCCGCTGGCCCGGTCCAGCAGACCGGCCGGCACGTCGTAGGCGAGCATCACGTAGCGGCGGGCCACCAGCACACCGTGCAGGCGGCGCAGCAACTGCTCGGCCTGCGGTTGCGCGGGTGCGCCGGCACGCCGGACCAGCACCGCCGACGAGCGCAGCAGCGGCTCGCCGAAGACCACCAGGCCCGCCTGGCGCAGGGTCGCGCCGGTCTCCACCACGTCCGCGATCACGTCGGCGACGCCGAGGCGTACGGCGTTCTCCACCGCGCCGTCGAGACGGATCACGTCGGCCTTGACGCCCACCTCGCCGAGGTGCCGTTCGACCAGCCCCGGGTACGCGGTGGCGATGCGGTGGCCGCCCAGCTCCTGCACGGAGGCGATGTCGTCGGGGCGGGCGGCGAAGCGGAAGGTGGCCCGGCCGAAGGCAAGGTCGACGAGCTCCTCGGCCGCCGCGGCCGAGTCGATCAGCAGGTCCCGGCCGGTGATCCCGAGGTCGAGGTCACCGGAACCGACGTAGGTGGCGATGTCCTTCGGACGCAGGTAGAAGAATTCGACGTCGTTGGCCTCGTCCCGACAGACGAGGTCCTTGGGGTCGGTGCGCTGGCGGTAGCCCGCCTCGCGCAGCATCTGGGCGGCCGGTTCGGCCAGGGTGCCCTTGTTGGGAATGGCGACACGCAGCATGACGGAGTGCTCCTTCGATCCGGTTGGCGATCAACAGGGGTGGGGGCACTCACAGATGTCGGTAGACGTCCTTGAGCTCGAGACCGCTGGCAAGCATCAGCACCTGGACCTGGTAGAGCAGCTGGGAGATCTCCTCGGCGGTGCGCTCCGGCCCCTCGTGCTCGGCGGCCATCCACGACTCGGCCGCCTCCTCGACGACCTTCTTGCCGATGAAGTGCACGCCCTTGTCCAGCGCGGCGACGGTGCCCGAGCCCGGGGTGCCGGCGGCGGCCTTGGCCTGCAGCTCGGCGAACAACTCCTCGAACGTCTTCACGGGAAACGATTCTTCCAGCCACCCCGGCGGCACCCCGCGTCCGGGTCCGCCGAAATCCAGTAAGCGGACAATTCCCTACCAACATGGTGGGACAATTGTCGATCGATGCCCATGGAGCTCTACGCTGTCCGCCATGGCCAGCCGCTCACGTCTCCTCGCGCTCACCTTCGCCGGTGCCGTCGTCGTAGCCACCGCCGGGTGCGCGCCACAGGACGAAAACCCCACCCCCACTGTCACCGCAGCGCCGTCCTGCGCCAAGGACAGCCTGCCCACGCGCACGCCGGGCAAGCTGACCATCGCCACCGACCAGCCCGCGTACGAGCCGTGGTTCGCCAAGGACAAGCCGGACAGCGGTGAGGGCTTCGAATCCGCTGTCGCGTACGCGGTGGCCGAGAAGCTCGGCTACGCCCGCGCCGACGTCACCTGGACCCGGGTCAAGTTCGACACCGCCATCGCGCCGGGGCCGAAGGACTTCGACTTCGACATCAACCAGTTCTCCATCACCGACGAACGCAAGCAGGCTGTCGACTTCTCCGCGCCGTACTACCTGGTGCGGCAGACCGTCATCGCGTTGAAGTCCTCGAAGATCGCCGGCCGGAAGTCGCTGGCCGAGCTGCGGGACGCTCGGCTCGGCGCGCAGGTCGGCACCACCAGCTACCAGGCGATCACCGACGTGATCAAGCCGGCCGCCAAGCCGCAGGTCTACAACAGCAACGACGATGCCAAGAAGGCCCTTCAGAACGGGCAGCTGGACGGTCTCGTGGTCGATCTTCCGACCGCCTTCTACATCACCGGTGCGGAGATCACCGACGCCGTGATCGTCGGGCAGGTGCCGCAGGTCGGTACGCCCGAGGCGTTCGGGTTGCTGCTGGACAAGAACTCCCCACTGACCTCCTGCGTGAGCGGGGCGGTCGGTCAGCTCACCACCGCGGGGACGTTGAAGGAGCTGGAACAGAAGTGGCTCGCCCAGGTGGCGGGGGCGGCCGAGCTGCGGTGACGCTTCTGGATCGGGTGCCCTCGGAGGCGCAGCTGCGGCGGTCGGCGTACCGGCGTCGGCAGACCGTCTACAGCGTGCTCGTCGCGGCGTCCTCGACGGCGGCGCTCGGCACGTTGCTGGTGCTCGCGGTGACCGGGGCGCCGGGCTGGGACCGGGTCCGGCGCTCGTTCCTGGATCCGGAGATCGCCCGCGACGCGCTGCCGACGGTGCTGAGCGGGCTCTGGCTCAACGTACGGCTGCTGGTCTGCTGTGCGGTCGGCGCGCTGCTGCTCGGGCTGGTGCTCGCCGTGCTGCGGACGCTGCGCGGGCCGGTCTTCTTCCCGGTCCGCGCGCTGGCCGCCGGCTACACCTACACCTTCCGCGGCCTACCGCTGATCATCGTGCTGTACCTGCTCACCCTCGGTGTGCCGGGGCTGCGGTTGCAGGGCATGCCGCCGGTGCTGGTGCTGGGTGGGATCGCGTTGGTCCTCACCTATGGCGGCTACCTCGCCGAGGTGTTCCGGGCCGGCATCGAGTCGGTGCACTCCAGCCAACTCGCCGCGGCCCGCTCGTTGGGCCTGACCCACCGGCAGACGATGCGGCACGTGGTCCTGCCGCAGGCCGTCCGCCGGGTGGCGCCACCCCTGCTCAACGACGTGGTGGCGTTGCAGAAGGACGTCGGGCTGGTCTCGCTGGCCGGGCCGATCGACGCGGTCCGCGCCGCGCAGATCGCCACCGCCCAGACCTTCAACTACACGCCGTACATCGTGGCGGGGGTGCTCTTCGTGCTGCTGGCGATCCCACTGATCGCCGTCACCGACTGGGTGACGCTGCGCGCGGCCCGCCGACAGTCGGGAGGCTGATCCATGGCGTTGCTGCGCTGTCGGGGCCTGCGCAAGGAGTTCGGCGGGCACGCCGTGCTCGACCAACTCGACCTGACCGTCGCCGAGCATCAGGTGGTGGCCCTGATCGGCGCGTCCGGGTCGGGCAAGTCGACCCTGCTGCGCTGCGTCAACCTGCTCGACGAACTCGACGACGGCACCATCGAGTTGGACGGGGAGGACATCTCCGATCCCCGGGTGGACCCGGACCGGGTCCGGCGGCGGATCGGCATGGTGTTCCAGGCGTACAACCTCTTTCCGCACCTGAGCGTGTTGGACAACATCACCCTCGCGCCGCGTCGCGTACACGGGCGGGGCCGGGCGGAGGCCGAGGCGCAGGCCCGGGAGTTGCTCGACCGGGTGGGGCTCGCCGCCAAGGCGGACGCCTACCCGGACCGGCTCTCCGGCGGGCAGCAACAGCGGGTGGCGATCGTCCGGGCGCTGGCCAACTCACCTCGACTGATGCTGCTCGACGAGGTCACCTCCGCGCTCGACCCGGAGCTGGTCGGCGAGGTGCTGGCGATGATCCGCGACCTGAAGGCCGACGGCATGACCATGGTGCTGGCCACCCACGAGATGGGCTTCGCCCGGGATGTCGCCGACGAGGTGTGCTTCCTCGACGCCGGCCGGGTGGTCGAGAGCGGCCCGCCCGAGCAGGTGCTCGGCGAGCCGACGCAGCCTCGTACCCGGCAGTTCCTGCGCCGGATCATCGAGGCCGGCCGCCTCTGAAGGCGGGCCTTCAGAGGCGGCAGAGGCGTCAGCCGCCGAAGCCGACCCGTTGGGCGTTGCCCGCAGCCACCGTCCGCACGGCCAGCGCCGCGTCGAGCGCCGCCACCGTGGCGGCCCAGCCCTTGTCCTCCGCCGAGCCGGGCAGACCGGCGCGGTCGCGGGCCTGCTCGATGGTCTCCACTGTCAACACGCCGTGCGCCACCGGTTTGCCCTCGTCCAGCGCCACCCGGGTCAGCCCGTCGGTGACCGAACGGCAGACGTAGTCGAAGTGGGCGGTGGATCCACGGACCACCACGCCGAGGGCGACCACCACGTCGCAGCGGCGGGCGAGGGCCTGCGCGACCACCGGCAGCTCGACCGAGCCGGCGACCCGGGCGACAACGGAACGCGCGCCGCACGCCTCGGCGGCGGCCACCGCACGCTCCAGCATGTGGTCGGTCAGCTCGCCGTGCCAGCGGGCGGCAACGACCCCGACGGTCAGCCCCGCGGCGTCGACCGCCTCGACTCCCGGCTCACCGAAACCCGCCATCGTCATGCTCCGATCTCGTCGTTGGCGACCGGACGCCCCAGCGGCGCCTCGGAGACCTCGTCCAACTCGTCCAGCAGGTGACCCATCCGGTCCCGCTTGGTGCGCAGGTAGCGCATGTTCTCCGGGTGCGCGCCGGCCGGCAGCCCCTCGCGGCCGGTGATGGTCAACCCGTACCCCTCCAGGCCGGCCCGCTTGGCCGGGTTGTTGGTCAACAGCCGCATCGACCGCACGCCCAGGTCGTAGAGGATCTGCGCGCCGGTGCCGTAGTCGCGGGCGTCGGCCGGCAGGCCCAGGTCGAGGTTGGCGTCGACGGTGTCGCGGCCCAGGTCCTGCAACTGGTACGCCTGCAGCTTGTGCAGCAACCCGATGCCGCGCCCCTCGTGCCCACGGACGTAGAGCACCACGCCCCGGCCTTCCTGCCCGACCCGAGCCAGTGCGGCGTCCAGCTGCGGTCCACAGTCGCAGCGCAGCGAGCCGAACACGTCCCCGGTCAGGCACTCGGAGTGCACCCGGACCAGCACGTCCTGGCCGTCACCGAGGTCACCCAGCACCATCGCGACATGTTCGGCCGGGTCGTGCTCGGCGCGGTAGCCGAGCGCCCGGAACACCCCGTGCTTCGTCGGCATCCGGGCGTCGGCGACCAGCTCGACCTGCTTCTCGGTACGCCGGCGGTAGGCGATCAGGTCGGCGATGGTGACGAGCGTGAGGCCGTGCTCGGCGGAGAACTTCTCCAGGTCCGGCAGGCGCATCATGGTGCCGTCGTCGTTGACCAGCTCGCAGAGCACGCCGGCCGGACGCAGCCCGGCCAACCGGGTCAGGTCGATCCC
>NZ_JBEYSL010000494.1:0-4991 GCF_040642735.1 Micromonospora sp. NPDC047753
ACCGACCACCGCTGTGATGCCGTCGTACGCCTGGGCCAGCGCCTCGTCCGGCACCGGCACCGGCTGGCACGACACTGGACGGCTGATCACCGACGACGGCGTGCCATCCACTGCCAGATGTGGGTGCCGTTGAGGCTCGGGTCGTTGCGGGCCACGTAGATCCAGGACCAGTGGCCGGGGAACTGGTAGCCGTTCCAGACGACGTGGTCGTACAGGCTGACCAGTGATCCCGGGATGAGGTCGTGGGCGTGGATCGTGTTGGTCTCGGGCGGCACCGTGTCGTCGTCGAGCGAGGTGACCAGCCAGGTCGGGGTCTGGATCTGCGCCAGCTCCGCGTCGGTGATCAGCGGCGGGCCCTCCCCGCTGAGCGGCTGGACGACGCCGCAGATCGGCACCGACGCGGCGAACAGGTCGGGGTAGGCGACTGTCATCTCCAGTGACATGTAGCCGCCGTTGCTGCACCCCACCACGTAGATCCGGTCCGGGTCGACACGCTTGCGGCGGACGAGGTCCTGGACGATCTCGCGGATCAGCGGGGCGAACCGGGGGCCGTCCTCCATCCAGTAGGAGGTGCTCTGCGGAGCGACGACGTACGCGCCGGAGAAGATCCGCTGGGCCTGCGGGGTGGCGAAGCCGAGTGCTCCCCGGTTGGCGCGCAGCGTGGTCTCGTTGTCGTAGTAGTCGTCGGGCAGTGAGGCGCCCTCGCCGCCGCCGTGCAGCCAGAGGATCAGGGGTCGCCTACCGTGCCGAGGCGAGTGGTCGGGAGAGTAGAGCCGGTGCTTCATGCCCGAGCCCGAGACGTGGTGGCTGAAGGCGTCGACCTCGGGGTTGGACAGCCGCCCCTGCACGAAGCGCGTGATGGTGAGCGGCGAGCCGTGGCGTCGGACGATCGGGGTGTTCTGGGTGATGGTGTAGACGAGGTCCAGCCGGACGTTGCGGCCCCGGCTCAGGATGTAGCCGAGGGTGCCACCGCCAGGTTGACCCTCGGCGTGGCTCAGCTCCAGCACGATGTTGCCGTGCCGGTCGAGCCGGGCCGCGGTCACCGTGCGGTCCAGGTCGTACTCGCTGAAGATCAGGTCGCCGGGGGCGATCGGGATCGGGCTGGTGGCCTTGGCGTGCACGCTGAACGTGCCGGGGGTCAGTCCGGCCGGGTCGATCGGCCCGAGCCGGGCGGTGTCGAGGGTGACCGAGGTGACCTGCTCACCACCGTCGAGCGTTCTCGCGTCGAGGGTGAACCTCACGCTGGTGGGATGGTGACCACCAGCGTGGGCGGCGACGCCGGGCAGGGCCAGGCCGATGGCGGCACCGGCCCCTCCGGCCAGAACGGTGCGACGAGTGACAGGCGTGGACATGCGGCCCCCGTACCTCACGATTTAGACGAGCGTCGATGACATCTCAACGTAACGCGGTGGAGATCAGCTGGCAACCGGTGCGGGCACTGGACACCACCCCGCCTGATCCACCAGCAACCAGACCACCCGAGTCGTACTTTGGGACGATCTGAAGTCGCACCACCGTTCGTACGATGAGTCCCATGCACCCTCGCCTGCACGCGGTGTTGGCCGAGCCGCGTGTCTCCCCCACCCCGTCCCGGGTGTGGCGCGACTGGGCGGTGATGGCCGTCCTCGGGCCGGCGATCGTGGTGGAAGCAATCTTCCGACCTGATCTGCCCTGGCGGGTGGGCTGCGCCGTCGTCGCGCTCGCGCTGCTGCCCACGCTCCTGTTTCGGCGCACCGCGCCGCTCGCGATGGTGGTGATCGCGTTCGGCTGCACGACAGTCGCCCCGTTCGTGCTGCCCGGCGATCCGTGCCAACTGTTCACGGCGAGCTTCCTGGTCGTCCTGGTCCACGCGCTGTTCCGCTGGGGTTCCGGCCGGGATGCCGTGATCGGCTCGTTCTTCGTGGTGGCCAAGGTGACCACCGCCGGTCTGGTCGGGTCGGTCGACGGTGGCGAGTTGGTCGCCGGCTTCGCGGTGATGTTCGCCGCCGCCACGCTGGGTGTCGCGATCCGCTTCCGCGCCGCCGCCAGGCTGCGCGAACTCGATCGGGTGAAGCTGTTGGAGCGGGAGCGGCTCGCCCGTGACCTGCACGACACTGTGGCGCACCACGTGTCGGCGATGGCGATCCGCGCCCAGGCCGGCATCGCCGCGTCGGCGGGCCAGCCGGGTGCCGCCGTCGAGGCGCTGCGGACCATCGAGGCAGAGGCGTCCCGTGCGCTTGCCGAGATGCGTGCCATGGTTCGCGTCCTGCGGCGCGACGAGCCGGCCGACCTGGGGCCCAACCCGCAGGTCGCCGACATCGGGCGGCTCGCCGGGCAGTTCCGCACCGGGCCGACCGTCGACGTGGAGCTGTACGGCGACCTCGGCGACCTTCCGCCCACCGTGGGCTCCGCGCTCTACCGCCTCGCCCAGGAGTCGGTCACCAACGCCCGACGCCACGCCCGCCACGCCACCCGCATCGAGGTCAGCGTCGCTGCCGACGACACGTCAGTGCGCCTACGGGTCAGCGACGACGGCGAGGCCGGCACCTCCCGTCCGCCCGGCTCGCCCGGTTTCGGCCTGGTGGGCATGATGGAGCGCGCCGATCTGCTCGGCGGCACCTGCGAGGCCGGCCCCAACCCGGGCCGTGGGTGGACCGTCACGGCAGTGCTACCGCGCGAGGGGGCCGGCAGGTGACGGTTCGCGTGCTCGTGGCGGACGACCAGGAGATCGTCCGTACCGGGCTCACCATCATCCTGAACACGCAGCCCGGCATCGAGGTCGTCGGTGGGGCCTGTGACGGCCGGCAGGCGGTCGCGCTCGCCCGGCGGCTACGCCCCGACGTGTGTCTGTTCGACATTCGGATGCCGGGCATGGACGGCATCGAGGCCACCCGGGCGCTCGCCGGGCCAACGGTCCCGGACCCGCTCGCGGTGGTCGTCATCACGACCTTCGACCTCGACGAGTACGTGTACGCGGCACTGCGGGCCGGCGCCCGCGGCTTCCTGCTCAAGGAGGCCGGTCCCGCCCTGCTCAGCCAGGCGGTGCACGCCGCCGCTGACGGGGACGCGCTGATCGCGCCGAGCGTCACCACGCGGCTGTTGAAGGCGTTCGCCGAGGCGGATCCGGCCGCGCCGCGCACGCAGCCCATCGAGGCGCTCACCGACCGGGAGGAACAGGTCCTGGTGGCCGTCGCGCGGGGGCGCACCAACAAGGAGATCGCCGACGAGCTCTACATCACGTTGAGCACCGTCAAGTCGCACGTCACCAGCCTGATGACCAAGCTGGGGGTGCGTAACCGGGTCGAGGTGGCGATGTGGGCGTACGAGACCAACCGCAGCCGACGGCACTGGTGAGCGACGGAAGTACGACGACGGCGTCCGACCATGGTCCGACCCGATCGCGGCCCTTGTGCCGATGAGCGGGGGCGGGTACGGCGTCCACCATCGGTGGCATGACGATCCGCGAGTGGCGGCTACCGGCCGCGTTGATCCTGCTGGGCCTGATACCGATGCTCGCCGGCGCGGGACGGCTCACCGAGTTGGGCAGCGGACCCGAAATCACCCCGACCAACGCCCGCTTCGTCGCCGATCCGCTGCCGGTGGTGCTGCACATCGTCGGCGCGGTGGTCTACACGATCCTCGGCGCGTTCCAGTTCGTGCCCCGGCTGCGCCGCTACCCCTGGCACCGCCGTGCCGGCCGGGTGCTCGTCCCCTGCGGGCTGACGGTGGCGTTCACCGGCCTCTGGATGGCCGTCGCGTACGACCTGCCGGCCCACGACAACGACGTGCTCGCCGGTATGCGGCTCATCTTCGGCTCGGCCATGGCCGGCTCGATCCTGCTCGGTCTCGCCGCCGCGCTACGCCGGGACATCGCCCTGCACCGCAGGTGGATGGTGCGCGGTTACGCGATCGGCCTCGGCGCCGGCACCCAGGCGTTCACCCACGCGCCGTACCTGATCGCGACCGGGGAACAGCCCGACGGGAACCTGCGGGCCGGCCTGGTGGTCGCCGGTTGGGTGATCAACCTTGCGGTGGCCGAGTGGTACCTGCGGCGTCCGACCCGGGTCGTCACCGCGCCGGCCCTCAAGCTGAGCTGAGCCCGCCGGCCGTCGGTGACCGGCTCGGGCCGCCCCGGATGTCCTCCTCGATCCGCTTCGCGGCGGCCAGCAGCGGCGGGAGCAGCTCTCGACGGATCATCTCGAAGGACCCCCGGCTGGCGTGCGCGGAGACGTTCACCGCGGCGATCACCGACCCGTTCTCGCCGTGGATCGGCGCGGCAACGGAGCGCAGGCCCTCCTCCAGCTCCTGGTCCACGATGGCGTGCCCCTGGGCGGCGATCTTCGTCAGGACGGTGCGCAGCTTCGCCGGGTCGGTGACGGTGCGCCGGGTCAGCGGCCGCAGCTGCGCGGTGGCGAGGTAGTCGTCCAGCCAGTCCGCCGGTTGCGCGGCGAGCAGCACCCGACCCATGGAGGTGGCGTACGCGGGGAAGCGCGTCCCGACGCTGATCCCCACCGTCATGATCCGCTTGGTGGGCACGCGGGCGACGTAGACCACCTCGTCGCCGTCGAGCACCGACACCGAACAGGACTCGTGCACCCGCGCGACGAGCGCCTCCATGTGCCGCTGCGCGAGCTCGGGCAGGCTCAGGCTCGACAGGTACGCGTACCCGAGTTCGAGGATCCGTGCCCGCAGCGAGAAGAGCCGACCGTCGGTGTGCACGTACCCCAGCTCGACAAGCGTGAGCAGGAACCGGCGCGCCGCGGCCCGGGTCAGCCCGGTGCGTCTGGCCACGTCGCTGAGCGTGAGCTGCGGGTGGTCGCCGTCGAACGCCCGGATCACCGCGAGGCCGCGCTCCAGCGACTGAACGAACTCCGGCGACCTCGTCGCCTCCTCGCTCACGCTCACCCGGCCTCCTGCCGCAGGGTCTCCCGGGCCACCTTGAACGCCCGGTTCGCCGCCGGTACGCCAGCGTAGACGCCGACCTGGAGCAGGACCTCCGCCACCTCCGCCGG
>NZ_JBEYSL010000495.1:0-4957 GCF_040642735.1 Micromonospora sp. NPDC047753
GCGCCGTCACCGTCGCATTCGGCGCATCATCGACGCCTGCCGCAGGAAGGCGCTCGGCACTGCACCAAGAGGGCTGTCGCCCGATGGCATGATGCAGCGATGCTCCCTACCCGCCGTTCCCTTCATGACCGCGTCGCGGCGTCGTTGGCCGCCTGCGCCGACGGTGAACTGTCGGCGTTGTTGCAGGCCGCGTCACCCGTGGGTGTAGGCGTGGGAGGCGGCTCTTCGATCGCCGATGTCGATGGCACGCCCGTGTTCGTCAAGCGGGTTCCGATCACCGACCGGGAGCTGGATCATCCGCACAGCACGGCGAACCTGTTCGACCTGCCGGTCCGTTGCCAATACGGCATGTACCGCCTGGCCGGTCCGGGCTTCGGCGCGTGGCGCGAGCTGGCCGCAAACCAGAGCGTCACCGAGGGCGTCCTCGCCGGGGAGACGGAATCGTTCCCGCTGTTGCACCACTGGCGGGTGCTGCCCGGCCGCCCGCCGGTCGCGCCCGAGCACCTCGACATCGACGCCGTCGTCGCCCAGTTCGGTGGTAACCAGGCCGTGCGTGCCCGGTTCGAAGCGCTGGCGGGCGCGACCGCGAGCCTCGTGCTGTTTCTCGAATATCTCCCCGACGGATTGCCCCGCTGGCTTGACGACCCGGTCGGCAGAGCCGCGACGGTCGAGCGGCAGCTGTTCGAGATGGTGGCGTTCCTGTGTCACCGCGAGCTGCTGCACTTGGACGGACACTTCGGCAACATCAGGGCCGACGACGACCGGCTCTACCTGGTCGACTTCGGGCTCGCCACCTCACCGCGCTTCGACCTGTCGGACGCCGAGCGCGACTTCGCTGCCCGCAATGCCGGTCACGATGCCGACTACGCTTCCATGCGGCTGGTGAACTGGCTGGTCACCTCGGTGTGCGGGGTGCCCGTGCCGGCCGACAGCGGTCCCATCGCCCGCGACCAGTTTGTGCGCCGATGTGCGACCGGAGACATCCCACCGGACGTGCCGCCGCCCGTGAGGGAGATCATCGCCAGACACGCCCCCGCAGCCGCCCGGATGAACGACTTCTGCTGGCGCCTGTTCGACGGCGACCTTCACGCCGAGTATCCCGGCAGTGAAACCACGGTCCGGATCAATGCGGATCGGGCAAGTTGAGGAAGCGGACGACACCCTCCTCTCGGCTCCGGACGTCGTCGGGTCGACGAGCCCCTCGTTGAATCGAGGATTCCTGTGTGCAGCCGACCTGCTGGCTCGTTGGCGAGCCAGCGGGTGGCGTCGGCATAATCACAAGTTCTCCAGGAAGGCGACGATCGTGTCGGTGGGCTGGTAGCGCCCTGGAGTAGTGCCGAGCGGCGTGGTTCGGGCCAGCGCGCGTTCCTTGAGTGCGAGGTCGGCGTGGAGATAGATCTGGGTTGTGGCAACGCTTTCGTGGCCGAGCCAGAGGGCGATGACGGTGGTGTCGACTCCGGCGTTCAACAACCGCATGGCTGCGGAGTGGCGCAGGACATGCGGGGAGATCTTTTTCTCGGCGAGGGTCGGGCAGGCCAGTGCGGCGGTCGCGGCGTGCTTGGTTACTCGCCGTTCGAGCGCGTCCCGGGTGATGGCGGTGCCCCGCTCCTTGGCCAGATAGCCAGCGAACCGGAGGAGCAGTGCATCGACCTCGCCGACAGGCGCCTGCTCCGGTGACCTGATCACACCGACGCCGCGAAGGTAAGCCAACGCTGACGCGAATGAGCTGACCCGCAACCGCGTCTGACGGCCTCTTGCGTGACGTTCAACCAGGAATTCTTCGATCAGCCCTTCGCTCAGTACGCCGGCCCCGAGTGCGCGGGTTTCCATCGAACACCAGGAATATGCGGCTGCCCGCTGGTCAGTTCGGCATAACCACCAGGTCCGCATAAGCGCTCATGCAGGTGCGTGAGGTGCTCGGGGATCGTGGCACTCAGGATGCGGGTCGAGTGTGACAACCGGCTTCGCCAGGTGTCGGGGGAGCGGCGACGATCGATGCCTTGACACTCGTGGATGCGATCGCTAACACTTGTCCGCAACGCGAACTTAACGAACCGAACACATTGTGCCTGTGTCGCGACGCGGCCAGAGGCACCGTGAGCGAAGACTCCAAACCCGTCGCCAGGGCCTCTCAGCCTTTGCCCGGACACTGCCGAATGTGTTAACGCTAACATAGATGATCTTGCGAGAGGGGCTGAGGTGGTGGTTCCACGGCGCAGGACAGCGGCATCGCTGCCGAAAGCATCCACCGCCCGCCTACGTGCGCTCCTCGTGCTCTCCGCCGTGGCCGCCGCGGCTGTCGTGGTGGTGGCCGACGGGCCGGCGCACGCCGCCACACTGCCGACCGGCGCCGTCTCGCTGGAGGCGGTCAACCAAGCCGGACGGTACGTACGCCACATCGACTACCTCGGTCAGCTCGACCCGGTGACCTCCGGCAGCGCCAACCAGACCAAGCTCGACGCCACCTTCACCGTGGTCAACGGGCTGGCGTCGCCGGCCTGCTACTCCTTCCAGACGAAGGCCGGCTTGTTCCTGCGGCACCGCGACTACCGGCTGAGGGTCGACCCGAACACCGGCGACGCGTCATTCCGGGCCGACGCAACCTTCTGCGCTGTGGAGGGCTCGGTCAGCGGTTCGGTGGCGCTTGCCTCGTACAACTACCCGACCCGGCGGATCCGGCACCGCGACTTCGCCCTCTGGCTCGACGCTTACCAGGACACGGCCGCCTTCCGGGCGGACAGCTCCTTCCGCCTCGTCGCGCCGTGGGCGCCCAGGACCACCAAGGGGCCGGTGATCCCGGGCCTCTTCGCCGACCCGCACATCGCCGTGTTCAACGGCCGTTACTACCTGTACCCGACCACCGACGGCTACGCGAGCTGGGCCGGCACCTACTACAAGGCGTTCTCCTCCACCGACCTGGTCACCTGGACCGACCACGGCGTGATCCTCGACCACGGACCGGACGTGTCCTGGGCGGACAATTCGGCCTGGGCACCGGCGGTGGCCAGCGCCAACGGCCGCTACTACCTGTACTTCAGCGGTGGCGCTGCCAGCGGCAACACCGCCAAACAGCTCGGCGTGGCGGTAGCCGACAGTCCCACCGGGCCGTTCCGGGACGCCCTGGGTCGACCACTGATCCGCAGCGACCAGTTCTCCGGCGGGCAGACGATCGACCCCATGGTGTTCACCGACGACGACGGGCGGTCCTACCTGTACTGGGGGCAGGGCGTCGCGCGGGCGGTGCGGTTGAACGCCGACATGGTCTCCTTCGACGCGGCGCAGGCGCGGATCATCACCCCGTCCGGCTACAACGAGGCGCCGTTCGTGTTCAAGCGCAACGGTCTGTACTACTTCATGTGGTCGGAGAACGACACGCGCAGCGAGGACTACCGGGTCGCCTACGCCACCGGCTCCTCACCCCTCGGGCCGTGGACGAAGCGCGGCGTGGTGCTGCAGAAGCGCCTCGACGTGGGCATCAAGGGCACCGGCCACCACTCCGTGGTCCGGGCTCCCGGCAGCGACACCTGGTACATCGCCTACCACCGGTTCGCTGTTCCGGCCGGCAACGGCACCAACCGTGAGACCGCCATCGACCGGATGGAGTTCAACACCGACGGCACCATCCGTCCCGTCGTACCGGCCCTGTAGCTGACCGGTAAGCCCCTGCGCTAAGGAGAGAGACACACATGTCGAGAGTCCTCGCCCGGCTCTGCGCGGTCATGGTCGCCGCTTGTCTGCTGTTCACCACCTGGTCGGCGGCGACACCGAAGGAGGCGGCCGCGCTGGACCCGACCGTCGGCTACCTGATGGCGCACTTCACCGGCGAGTCGTCGACCGACCAGCAGATCTACCTCGCTCACAGCACCGACGGCCTCCGCTGGAACGACCTCAACAACGGTGGGCTGGTGCTGCGGTCCACCGTCGGCACCCGCGGCGTGCGCGACCCCGCCCTGGTCCGCTCGCCGAACGGCGACCGGTACTGGATCATCGCCACCGACCTGTGCATCGGCTGCGGCCAGGACTGGTCGGCCGCGATCAACAACGGCAGCCGCAACCTCGTCGTGTGGGAGTCCACCGATCTGGTCAACTGGTCGGCACCCTGGCTGCTGAACGTCGCCGGCGCGATCCCGGACGGACGCAACGCCTGGGCGCCGGAGGCGATCTGGAACCCCGCCACCAATGACTACGTCCTCTACTGGGCGACGAACGTCCCGCTCAACGGGGCGACCAAGCACCGCATCTACTACGCGCGGACGACGAACTTCCGTAGCGTCACCACGCCACAGGTCTACATCGACCGGCCCGGAAACCAGGAGATCATCGACACCCAGATCGTCGAGGTGCCGACCGGCGTCGGCGCCTACCGCTACGTCCGGGCCTCCCGGGACGGCCAGATCGGCATCGAAGGCAGCAACTCCATCCTCGGTACCTGGACCAGCCTCGGAAACCTCTCCGGCATCGGGCTGACCGGCGCGCAGGTCGAGGGCCCGATGTGGATGAAGATGAATGCCCGCAACGAGTGGGTCCTCTACCTCGACCAGTACTCCAGCGGACGCGGCTACCTGCCGGTCCTGACCACCGATCCGTCGAGCCCGGGCAGCTACCGACTGCCGGCGTCCGGCTCGTACTCGATGGGTGGCACCAAGAAACGGCATGGTTCGATCCTCAACCTGACCGCCGCCGAACAGAGCCGGGTGCTCGCCCGCTGGCCCGCCACCGCTGTCAACCGGATCCAGTCGTACAACTTCCAGGACCGGTACGTGCGGCACTACGACTACGACGTCCGCATCGACCCGAACGTCAGCCCGGCGCAGGACGGCCAGTGGCGGCTGGTGCCCGGCCTCGTCGGCTCCGGCACCGTCTCCATCCAGTCGGTCAACTACCCGGGCCACTACCTGCGCCACTACGGGTACGACTTCCGACTGGAGGCCAACGACGGCACCGCCACCTTCGCCGC
>NZ_JBEYSL010000496.1:0-4952 GCF_040642735.1 Micromonospora sp. NPDC047753
TTGGTCTCCTGGTAGAGGTACGACTTGTTGGCCGAGCCACCGCCCTTGGCCATGAACAGGAACTTGTACGCGTCGGGGTGCCCGTCCGGGTCCTCGGCGTACAGGTCCACCTGGGCGGGCAGGTTGCTGCCGGTGTTCCGCTCGTCCCACATGGTCAGCGGGGCGAGCTGGGAGTAGCGCAGATTGAGCTTGGTGTACGCCTGGTAGACGCCCCGGGAGATGGCCTCCGCGTCGGCACCGTCGGTCAGCACGTGCCGACCGCGTTTGCCCATCACGATGGCGGTGCCGGTGTCCTGACACATGGGCAGCACACCGCCGGCGGCGATGTTGGCGTTGCGCAGCAGGTCCAGCGCGACGAACCTGTCGTTCGGCGAAGCGGCCGGGTCGTCGATGATCGCCCGGAGCTGCGCCAGGTGCGCGGGGCGCAGGAAGTGCGCGATGTCGTGCATCGCCTCGGCGGTCAGCGCGGTGAGCGCTGCCGGTTCCACAGTGAGGAACCGACGGCCTCCCGGGCCGTGTACGACGTCCACGCCCTCGTCGGTGACCAGGCGATAGTCCGTCTGGTCGGGACCGGTCGGCAGCAGAGGGGCGTACGAGAATGCGGCGGCACTGCTCATGAGCGGCAAGCCTAGGGCAGACCGGTCGATCACTCCCACCCGCCGGGCGGGTCCTGGGACGCCGCTCTCATCCACCGGGCGCGCCGGGCCCGGCCGCCATCCGGATCATGAGGCGGACGGCCCGCTCAGCCGTCCTTGCCGCCACCCGGGTCGGGGCAGAGTTCCCGCTTCGGCCCGCAGTCGTCGTTGTTGTCCGGCCCGCCGGGGCCGGGGCCGCCCGGCCCGGGATTCCCACCGTCGTCGGGAGGTCGGGCGGGCGAGTTTCCGGACGCGCCGAAGCGGACGTACCCGATCTCCCGCCCCTCACCGATGATCATGCCCTGTGACCCGACGGCGAGGGCGTTCGCCGAGGTGCGCAGAACGGCCAGCTCCCGGCCGGTGCGCGGGTCCAGTGCCGCCAGCCGGGACGGCTTCTCGTCGGCCACCACCGCCGCGTACGGGGTGAGCGCGGCCCCGGCCTTGCCGCTGGCCTGCCGCGTCCAGAGCACCTTCTCGGTGCCCAGCTCACGGGCGATGACGGAACGTTTGTCGGCGGCCCTGAACACCGCCGAACGGTCGTCCACCGCGATCAGCTTGGTGCCCGGCTCACCGACCCAGAGCAGCCGGCCGTCGTACCCGTCGATGACGGTTTCGCGGCCGTCCGGGGCGACGCCGATCAGCACGTTCCGCGCACCCTGCGGGTCCTCGCGTTGCACGCAGCCGGCGGAGTCGGCGGTGCGCAGGTTGATGCCGGCCCGCTGCCAGGCCTCCTGCCCGGTCGCCGAGTCCCGGGCGGAGATGGCGAAGTAGCAGGTGCCGTCCTGGGATCGGGCGGAGATGCGCAACAGCCGGCCGCCCACCACGGAGAGCCGCTCCTCCCGGCCGGGCTCGACGTTCTGCAGCACCCGGCCGGTGGCGGTGTCGACCACGTGGACCCGACCGTCGACCGGGAAGCCCAGCAGCGGAGGCGCGGCTTCCGCCCCGGCCACGCCGTCGTCGATCCGGGTGGCGGTGAGCCGGCGGGTGCCGCGCAGACCTGGATTGTCGGCGAGCAGGCCGCTGTGCACCCCGGGCAGGAAGGCCGTCCAGAGCGGCGTCGTGCCACGCGGGTCCCAGGCGCTCAGGGTGCAGTCGGTGGCGTCCGTGCAGCTGGCGTCGAGGAGCAGGTTGCGGTACGTCCAGACGGCCACCGCGTCATCGTCACGCCGCCGGGTCACCCCGGTCGTCGGGTCGAGCAGCTCGTACCCCTTGACCAGGAGCTTGCCCACGGCCACGACCGGATCCCGGTCACCGCCCGCGACCGCCGCCCAGTCCGCCTTGCGCTCCCAGAGCTGGGCACCGGTGGCCAGGCTGCGAGCCTCGACCCGGGTGCGCTGCTCGACCACCACGGCGTCGCCGGCGATGGTCACGCTGCGCGGAGTGCCGCCGACCCGCTGCTGCCAGACCACGTCGGGCTCGGAGATGGGTTCGCTGCGGTCCACCCAGTCCCACAGGCCGGGGAACGGGTTCCACACGCCGGTCGCGGCGAGCGCGACGACCACGGCGAGGCCAAGCAGCAGCCCACCGCGCACGCTCCCCTTCGCCACCCGCACACCGTAGCCACGATCACGGATCTTCCGTACGCCCGCGCCGCCGTGTCGCCGCGCTTTCTGCGCCCGGAGGTGTTACAGCGCCCTTCCGTCCAGCCGAACAGCGCTGCGCACCAGCGGAAGCGTGCGGTAGGGGATCTGCTCGGCCAGCGCGATGATCGTCGAGGCGCGGGTGATGCCGGCGGACGAGACGATCTGGTCGATGACCCGTTGCAGGTCGGTGTTCGACCGGGCCACGATCCGGCAGAGCAGGTCGCTGGAGCCGGTGATGGTGTGCGCCTCCAGCACCTCGGGGATGGCGGCCAGGTGAGCGGTGACCGGGTCGTGACCGTGCCGCTGAGTGATCTCCAGGGTGACGAAGCTGGTCACCCCGAACCCGATCGCGGCCGGCGCGATCTCGGGGCCGAAGCCCTTGATGACCTGCCGCTCGACGAGCTTGTCCAGCCTCGCCTGCACGGTGCCCCGGGCCACCCCGAGCCGCCGCGAGCACTCCAGCACCCCGATCCGCGGCTCCTCGGCGAGCAGTTCGATCAAGCGCACGTCGAGAGCGTCGAGCTGTACATTCTGCTCACCATTCATGAGTGAAGACCATACCGAATGCGCAACCTGACCAGCATTTCTGCCAACAGTTGCCCACTCGATGCCGGGGCAGCGATCCTCGCCTCAAGAACCGACCACGGCGGCCCACAAGGCCGGCCGGTACGCGAGGGAGCCCACCATGACCCAGGCGATCGACCGACCCAAGTCGACCGAGGACGTCGACGTCGACCGGCTCGTCGGCGCTGTCGACCACGACATCAGCCACGACCCGTTCCCGGTCCGGGGCCTCGACCACGTGCACTTCCTGGTCGGCAACGCCAAGCAGGCCGCCCACTACTACTCCACCGCCTTCGGCATGACCTGCGTGGCGTACCGCGGCCCCGAGCAGGGCTACCGGGACCACGCCCAGTACGTGCTGACCAGCGGCTCGGCCCGGTTCGTGCTGACCGGCGCGGTGCGCCCGGACGCCGAGGGCGCCGAGCACGTGGCCCGGCACAGCGACGGGATCAGCGACATCGCGCTGGAGGTCCCGAACGTGGACGCCGCGTACGCGCACGCCATCGCGCAGGGCGCCGCCAGCGTCGTCGAGCCGCACGACGTGACCGACGAGCACGGCACCGTCCGGATGGCCGCCATCGCCGCGTACGGCGACACCCGGCACACGCTGGTCGACCGGTCCCGCTACACCGGCCCGTTCCTGCCCGGCTTCGTGGCCCGGGGCCCGATCGTGGACCGGCAGCCGATGATCGACGCCGGCATCCAGCCGAAGCGCTTCTTCCAGGCCGTCGACCACGTCGTCGGCAACGTGGAGCTGGGCCGGATGGACGAGTGGGTCGAGTTCTACAAGCGGGTGATGGGCTTCTCCAACATGGCGGAGTTCGTCGGCGACGACATCGCCACCGACTACTCGGCGCTGATGAGCAAGGTCGTGGCGAACGGCACCCGCAAGGTGAAGTTCCCGCTGAACGAGCCAGCGATCGCCCGCAAGAAGTCCCAGATCGACGAGTACCTGGAGTTCTACCAGGGCCCGGGCGCGCAGCACATCGCCGTCGCCACCAACGACATCCTTGCCAGCGTCGACGCGATGCGCGCTGCCGGCCTGGAATTCCTGGACACCCCGGACTCGTACTACGACGACCCCGAGCTGCGTGAGCGGATCGGCAAGGTGCGGGTGCCGATCGAGGAGCTGAAGGCCCGCAAGATCCTGGTCGACCGGGACGAGGACGGCTACCTGCTCCAGATCTTCACCAAGCCGGTGCAGGACCGTCCCACTGTCTTCTTCGAGCTGATCGAGCGGCACGGCTCGCTGGGCTTCGGCAAGGGCAACTTCAAGGCGCTCTTCCAGGCGATCGAGCGAGAGCAGGAAGCCCGCGGCAACCTGTAACACTTGCGAGCGTGACGCAACCTCCGTCGTACCCGACGCCGCCGGCCGGTGGGCCCCGACCCACCGCCGGCGGCTTCGCGCCGCCGCCCGGACCAGACCCCCAGGGGTACGCCCCGCAGTACCGCCATGCCGAGTTCGAGGGAACAGCCGTCGTTAAGGTGTCCCAGTGAGCGAGCGAAGCGGAGCGGTGACGGCGTGAGCGAGCGCAGCGAGCGAACCAGCAGGCTCAGTAGCGTGGCGCCTCGCGCCGTCGCGAAGCGAAGCGGAGCGACGGCGTGAGCGTGCAACCCGGCTGGTACGTCGACCCCGCCGACACCGAGACCCGGCGTTACTGGGACGGCGAGGGTTGGCTCGGTGCGCCCATTCCCGTCGACGCGACTCCGCCGGACGGTCCGCCGCCGGCCGAGCCGCCGCCCGCGCCGGTCACCCCGGCCGCGCCAGCGGCGTCGACGACCCCCGAGTCGGCGACCGGCGCTCCGGGCTGGTCGCCCCAGCAGGGTCCACCCCCTGGGTACGGCCCGCAACCGGGGCACGGCCCGGGATGGGGACCGCAGGCCGGCCCTCCCGGCTGGGGCCCGCAGGGCGGTCCGTCGGGCTGGGCACCACCGGGTGCCCCTCCCGGCTGGGCGCCCCCGGCCGGTCACCCCGGCTGGCCCGGCCGTCCGCCGGAGCCGCGACCGCACGGCTTCAGGTTGGCCGGCTACGGCCGTAGGTTGGTCGCCCGGCTGATCGACTTCGGTCTCGTCCTCGCACTGAACGTGGTTGTCAACGGCTGGTTCGTCTGGCGCTGGGCGCAGGAGTGGGCGCCGTACTGGCAGGAGGTCTTCCGGCGCGCGTCGCGCG
>NZ_JBEYSL010000497.1:0-4942 GCF_040642735.1 Micromonospora sp. NPDC047753
CGACATGGGCCGCCCATTCCTGCCGGCTTCGCCTTCCCGGGTAATTGGTACCACGCCGGGCCGGTCGTCGAGTCGATACCCGAAGAATGCCCGGGCCGAAGGCCCGGGTGACGCTCTGGGTGACGCCGCCACCGTTGCGCTGCTTGGCGGTGACCCGGATAGACACGAAGTCGGCCCGGGGCGGCGCGTTCAACGACGCCTGCCAGGCTCCCTTCTTCTTCCGCAGGTCCTGCCGCTGCCAGGTCACTCCGTCGTCGTAGGAGATCTCCAACTCAAGTGACGACACGGCATCCCGAGCCGCGGTGCTGCCCACCACCACTGGCGTGATCGAGAAGTCGGTTCGGCGCTTCGTCCGACCCGCGAAGTCCACGTCCGTTCCGTAGTCCAGCTGGACCAACGGGATGGCCTGCACCTCGGTGGTGCCGCCGGAGATGAAGCTCCACTCGGTGTGCGTGGCGGTCGAGTACGGGCTGAACTCGGGTTTGCCCAAGGTGTCGACGACCAGTCGGTACGGCAGCTTCTCCGGCGACAGGTCACCCGCGCCGATCTCCGGCCAGCCGTTGAACTGGGTCAGCTGCTTGTCGCCCTGATAGAACGTGGCGATCTGCGACATGCTGGCCCCGCCGCTGTGGGCGGCGCCCGCGTCGCCGAAGCCCTGGATGTAGGCGCTCATGGCGGTCTCACCACGGAACGGGATCTCGGTGCTGAGCATCCGTGGCCGGGTGATGGGCCCGAACCAGCGGTCCTTCTGGACGCTGCCCGGCCGGTAGGCGATGGCCTCCGTGTTGGACCGCGCCCAGTCGGCGACGTCGGCGTACTGCATCCACTTGATGCCGCCACCCGCAGAGACCCAGTCGGTGCGCGGCCCCGGCGCGACCGGCTCGAACGGGAACGGCCGTGCCGCCGCGTACTCGTACGGCGGGAAGTCCATCCGGGTCTCGCTGGACTGCTTCCCCGGGGGCGGGGAGAAGGTGAGATCGATCCGGGCGAGGTTGCGCGGGTCGGTCTTGGCGGACGGGTCCTTCGGCACCCCGCCACTGTGGTAGTCCACAAGGTCGTACAGGTACTTCGCCCGGGGGTGGGCGACCACGACCAGGCGTAGCGGCTTGCGGCCGGCAGCGCTGATCTTCTGGATCAACGCCTCGCCCTCGTCCATTGTCACCGAGGCCACCGGGATCGGTCCGGTCGTCACGGCGTCGGTGTTGCCGTACCACTCGCTTTTGCGACCCGCGCGGTCGTTGACAACGACGAGCATCGCCGCGCCGGCGGTGTGCGCCGCCGCTGCCTGATCCGTGGGGGTCACCGCTTCGTTGCCGCGGACGACCACGGCCTTGCCGCGGGCGGCCAGGCCGGCGTAGTCGGCGGTGCCGCCGGCACCCGCGAAGACGGCGTCCAGGCGCGAGGTGCCGTCGGGCAGGGGCGGGGAACCGGGCTGGGCGAGCGGGTCGCTGAGCTGCCGGCCGGGGTAGCTGATGGCCAGCGGCGTCTGCTCGGCGCGGATCCGGGTGGTGAAGACGAAGCTGCCCCTGCGCACCTTGTTCCCGGTCGGCAGGGCCCACAGGCTGTCGTAGGCGGCGCCTGGCCAGAACGTCTCGCGCAGGGCGTTCCAGTCGGTGGGTGTCGGCTCGCTCTCGGCGAAGGAGCGGTAGACGTCGATCCGACTGTTGACGACGGCGGTCGGCTGGGGTGTCGCCACCTTCACCTGGCGGGCCCGCGCGGCGTCGAGTTCCACGACCCGGTCGGTGCTCAGGTCGACCTCGGGAGCGGTCAGCATCGCGAGCCCGAGGGAGCGGGGCCCGTGCAGACCCTCCACGTCCGCCGCCGCGACGACGGTGTAGGAGCCAGGCGTCAGGCGGGCGGTGAGCTTTCCGTCCGGCACCCACATGAAGGCGGAGCCGGTCTCGGCGTTGACGACCTCGACCTCGCCGCTCATGGGCCGGCCGGCGCGGTCCTTCAGGTGGATGGTGAGGTCGTACTTCTTGGACTCGACGGCGACCCCGACGGCCGTGTGCACCTCGCCGGCGGCGAAGCGGGCGGTGACCTGGGCGGAGTACCTGCCGGGGGAGAGGCCGGCCGGGGCCACCACGACGTCGACCGTCGCGCTGGCCCGAGCGGGCACCGTGACGCGGTCGGCGGTTGCCGTGAACGTCTGTGCGGGGGCGGTGCCGTGATCGACGGAGAGCTCCAACGCGATCGGGCTGTCCGTCGTGTTGGTGTACGTGATCGTCCGCTTGATCGGCTGTGGCGCGCTGCCCCAACCGACGAGTCCGGCGTCCACCGACCCGGACGCGACGACCTGGTCCTGGTGGTAGGCGGCGGCGACGTTCAACCGACCGCTACCGGCCTGGTAGGCGTCGTAGTCGGGCGTGCGGACGCTGGTGCCCATCAGCGCGTCCTTGAGCTGCCGCGCGCTCCAGGTCGGGTGCTTCTGCACCAGCAGGGCGGCCGCCCCGGCGACGTGCGGCGCTGCCATCGAGGTGCCACTGTCGGTGTAGTAGTAGCCCTCGCCCCAGGGGATGTGCTGCGAGCGTGCCGCCAGCACGTCCACCCCCGGTGCGGTCATGTCGGGCTTCAGGGCCTCGTCGTTCAACCGGGGCCCGACGCTGGAGAAGCCCGCCAGGTGGTCGGAGGTGTCCACCGCGCCGATGGTCAGCGCGGCGTCCGCGGTGCCCGGCGCGCCGAGGGTGTACGGGTCTGGCCCGCTGTTGCCGGCGGCCACGACGAAGAGCGCACCCGTCTCGGCGGTCAGCTGGTTGACGGCCTGGCTCAGCGGGTCGTCCTGGGTGTGCCAGGCGCTCACGCCGAGGCTCATGTTGATCACCTTGGCGTGCTCGGCCCGTGCCGCCCACTCCATGCCCGCGATGATCCCCGAGATGGACCCGCTGCCGTGCTCGTCGAGGACCTTGCCGATCACCAGGTCGGCGTCGGGGGCCACGCCCCGTTCCTTGCCGCCGGAGGCGGCGCCCGTCCCGGCGACGGTGGACGCGGTGTGGGTGCCGTGCCCGTTCCGGTCGATCACGTCCTGGCCGGCGATGAAGCTTCGGGAGGCCACCACCTGGTCGGCGAGATCCGGGTGGGTGGTGTCCACTCCGCTGTCCAGGACGGCGACCCGGACGCCGCTGCCGGTGCCACCCGCGGCCCACGCCGCGGGCGCGCCGATCTGGGCGGTGGTGTCGGCCAGGGTGGCCTTCGCCGTGCCGTCGAGCCACACCTTGTCGACGCCGGCCGCGAAGGAGGGCGCCGGGGTGGCAGCGCTGCGGCCAGTCGGCGACTGTCCACTGGTGAGGGCCGACCAGAAGTCCGCCGCCTGCGATCGGCGTGTGCGGATCGCCTCACCACGGACGGAGGGCAGCTCCAGCGCGGTCTGCGCGCCCGGCAGCGTGGTGCCGGTCCTGAGCTTCGCCGCACCCGTGGTGCGGGTGACGATCAGGGGAAGGTCGGCGGTCCGCGCGTCGTCGTAGCCCTGGGCGATGAGCTGGGTGACGTCGAGCAGCTGCTTGTCGAGTCGACCGGTGGCGAGGTACGGCAACGCCTCGTCCGGGTACACGTAGGTGTCTCGGCCCTCAGTGGAGATGCGTACGGAGCCGGTGGCGCCCGGGGCGCGCTTCACGTCCACCGATTCGGTTGCGCCGTGGACGCCCGGGGTCACCGTCACCCGGTCGCCGGTGATCAGAGTGACCGTGACGGGGGTGCGGTCCGCGTCGCCGCTCGGAGCGGGTCTCGTCGGCGGCGGTGGGGGTGGTGGGGCGCCGTGCGCGGCCGTGGGGGTGAGGAGAGCGGCGACGACTGTGACGCCGACCGCTGCCGCCGCAGATCTTCGGGTGCGAGAGATCCGCGCACTGCCTAAAGAGGTGAGCATGAGGCGAATCCGATCACCTCGATAGATTCATGTAAAGATCATCATCTTTGCCGGGACGTTGCGAGTGCGTTGCGCACCGGCCGGGGAGCTTCCGCGCCATCCGGACCCGTGATTCGGCGTGGACCGACGTGCCGAGGTTGCGCCCTTCGGCGAGGATGGGCACATGTCTTCATTCGGTAAGTGGTGGGGCCGCCTGAGCGCGGTCTTCGGTGCGGTCGTACTGGCGGTCTTCGTGCCGGTCGCAGCCTGGGCGTCCACGGGCACCGGCGAACTCGTGGTGGAGGCCGCCCGGCGGCGAGGCCGCAGTGGCTTCGGGGTGCTCCCGCTGCTCTGCTGCCTGGTGGTGGTCGCGATCGTCGTGTTCCTGGTGTTGCGTCTGATGCGCAACCGCCGGGGTGGCCCGCCGCGCTGACCGCGCTCGCCGCGCTGACCGCGCCTGCGACGCCGGAGGGTCACCAGCGGCCGGTTCCGGTCTGGCCGCTGGTGCTCACCGCCGCCAGGGCCGCGATGGCCTGGGACAGGAAACGCGCGGTGGCCTCGCGGGTGCCGTCACGCTTGACGCGGATCCGCTCGGCGGCGGCGACCAGCAGGGTGCGCACCTTGGCGTGCCCCTGGGGTGGCGGCGCCGGCGCCGGCCCGAGCAGGTCGGCGATGCTGGCACCGAACTCGGCGGCACGTCGCTGGGCCGGGTCGGTGATGCTGCCCTCGGCGTAGCGGCGGACCTGGGCACTGGCGTTCAGCCCACGTTCGTGGCCGAGAACGGCGCCGACCTCACCATTGGTGGTCAGAAAGTTGATCACGTCGGCGACCGTGTCCGGGTGGCGGGTGCCCCGGAACCCCGCCCAGTACATCGACGCTCGTGCCCACTGAGCTCCCGGCGGGCCGGGGAAGCCGACGATGCCCAACTCGGACTCGGTGAGTCGCTGAAGCTCCGGTAGCTGGTGCGACCAGGCGAAGGACGCCGCCGTCGCGCCGCTCACCACCAGTTGCCGGGCCGGCTCGCCGCTGTCGGCCTGCTCGACCAGGGCCGCGCTTGGCGTGGCTCGGCTCCGACGGGCCCGCTGCCACAACTCGAACCACGCG
>NZ_JBEYSL010000498.1:0-4931 GCF_040642735.1 Micromonospora sp. NPDC047753
TCAGACGTGAACGAGCAGGAGTCGCTGCTCACGGCACTCGCTGCGGAACGGCTCGCGCTCGGTGACAAGGTCGCCGCCGCCAAGTATCATCAAGACCATGCGGGAGACCGGCGCCGACATGAAGGTCAAGTACAAGGAGACGGCGCGTGGCGGTTTGGCCGTCAACGTGATCGAGTGCTGAGTCCGGTCGATTCGGGGCAATCGTTCACCGACTGCTAACCTGTCGTCCGTTTCAGGAGGCGGGAGGCTGCGGTGACCTCTGGCGTCGCGGCGTTGTGGTCGCACCGCAACTCGCTGCGCATCCTGGTCAGGCGGGATCTCGCGGTCAAGTACCAGCAGTCGGTGCTGGGCTACTTCTGGTCGTTGATCGAGCCGCTCGGCATGGGCGCCATCTACTGGTTCGTCTTCGGGGTGCTCTACTCCCGGGACACCGGTCGGCACCTCGGTGAGGCGGCCGGGTCGTACCCGTTGTTCCTTATCACCGGCATCTTCGCCTGGATGTGGACCAGTTCGGCGCTGAGTGAGGCGACGAACGCGCTGACCGGCCAGTCCCGGCTGATCACCACGATGAACGTGCCGCGTCAGGTGTTTCCGATCGGCCGGGTAACCGGCCGGTTCGCCGAGTACGCGGCCGGCCTGCCGATCCTGATCGCCATCGCGGTGATCTACGCGGTGCACGGCCGGATCCACCCGGGTTGGTCGCTGCTCTCCCTGCCGCTGGCGGTAGCCGTCCAGGCCGTCCTGCTGACCGGGCTCGCCCTGCTCCTGTCCGCGTGGAACGTGCTGATGCGCGACGTGGAACGGCTGATGCGGCTGATCATCCGGGTGCTCTTCTACGCCACGCCGATCATCTATCCGCTCAGCCTGGTCCGGGAGTCCGGGCTGCCCGGCTGGCTGAAGGTGGTGTACGAGCTGAACCCGCTGGTCGGGATCTTCCAGCTGCACCACGCGATCTGGTACCCGGACGAGTTCCCGGACGCCCGGCTGCTCGCCACCACGATCGTCGGCAGCCTTCTGGTGCTGGCCGCCGGTTGGTGGTCGTTCCGCCGGTTGGAGCCCGCCGTGCTCAAGGAGCTCTGAGGTGGCCGCGCCGATCATCGAGGCCGACGGTCTGGGCATCCGGTTCGTCCGCAACCGTCGCCGTCAGCTCCGCCTGCGGGAGTTGTTCATCCACCGGGGCGCCCGAGGCGCGTTGCCCGGCCAGTTCTGGCCGTTGCGGGACGTGTCGTTCACAGTGCAGCCCGGCGAGACCGTCGGGGTGATCGGGCGCAACGGCACCGGCAAGAGCACCCTGCTGCGGCTGATCGCCGGGGTGCTCATCCCGGACGAGGGCGACATCCGGGTGCACGGCGCGGTGGCGCCGTTGCTGGAGTTGTCCGCCGGCTTCTCCAACGACCTGACCGGGCGGGAGAACCTGCACCTGGTCGGTGGGCTGCACGGACTGTCGACGAGCTACCTGAAGCGGCACTTCGACGAGATCGTCGAGTTCGCCGGTGAGCAGGTGGAACGGGCCATCGACACGTCGGTTCGGCACTACTCGTCGGGGATGAAGGTGCGGCTGGGCTTCGCGATCATCTCGCACCTGCCGCACCCGATCCTGCTGATGGACGAGGTGACCGCAGTCGGGGACGCGGAGTTCCGCAAGAAGTGTTACGCGACGATTGATCGTCTGCTCGGGGAGGGGCGCACGCTGGTGCTGGTGTCACACAACGAAAAGGACCTGACCCGGTTCTGCCGTCGGGGGTTGTACCTCGACGCGGGCCGGTTGACGCTCGACGGCACCATCGCCGAGGCGCTCGACGCGTACCACGCAGCGGTTCCGCGGTGACGCTCGCGATCGTGCTCGCCGCCGGAACGTCCGCGGCGGGCCTCACCACGGCGGGCCTCACCACGGCGACAGGTGAGCCGCTGGCCGACCGGCTGGCCGCCCAGTTGCGCCTGGCCGGGGCGGACCAGGTGCGCTTCGCCGCCACCCTCGACGAGTTGTCCGACCTGGTCAGCACCGCGACCGCCCCGGTGCTGATCACCGGCACCGACCTGGTCGCGCACACCGCCGTACTGCGGCACCTGGCCACCAGCCCGGTGGGCCCCACCGTGGCGCTGGTGCTCGGCGACCCGCCGGTGCCCGGTCGGACCGCGGTGCGGGAGGAGCGCGGCCAGGTGGTCGACGCCGGCGCGTTGGACGCCCTCGACGGGGCCGCCACCGGCGTGTTCGGCGGCGCGCTGCGGGTCGGCGTGGACGACCTGCCGACCCTCGCGGCCGCCGCCCGGGCCGCCGCGTCCGGGATGCTTCCCGTCGCCGCCCCGATCGGCCCGGCCGGAGACGTGGCGCCGCTGCCGGCGACCGGCGGGGCCGGGGCCGGCGGGTCCGTGGCGGCCGGTGGCCCCGGGTCCGCCGTGGACCGGCTCTTCGCGGGCCTCACGGCGCTCGGCACCCTGGTCTTCGCCCAGCGGGTACGCCTGCTCGTCGCCCACCGGGTCGAGGACCCGGCCGGGCTGACCGCTGCCGAGGCGGCGGTGACCGCTGTCGACGAGGACCGGGCCGAGTTGCGGCTGTCGGTGAAGGAGAAGGACGACTTCTTCTCCACCTACTTCGTCAGCACCTGGTCGCCGTACCTGGTCCGGCTCTCGGCCCGGCTCCGGCTCACCCCGACCGGGGTGACGGTGATCTCGGTCCTCTTCGCGCTTGGCGCGGCGGTGCTGTTCGGGGTCGGTGGGCGGCCCGCGCTGGTCGGTGGCGCGGTGCTGCTCTACCTCGGCTTCGTGCTCGACTGCGTCGATGGCCAACTGGCCCGCTACACCCGGCACTTCAGCGCCTGGGGTGGCTGGCTGGACACCATGGCGGACCGGGCCAAGGAGTACCTGGTCTACGCCGGGTTGGGCTTCGGTGTGAGCCACGCCGGGCTTGGCAACGGGTGGGCGCTCGCTATCGCCGCGATGACGTTGCAGACCGTCCGGCACATGACCGACACCTGGTACGGGGTGCTGCACGACGAGGCGGCCCGCCGCCCGCGTACGGCCACGAACGCCAGCGGCGGGATCGGCGACCGGCTCAACGCCGCGTCGACCCGGGTGCAGGCGGACACCGGGTCGGTGTCGTACTGGTTGAAGCGGACTGTGGTCTTCCCGATCGGTGAGCGGTGGGCGCTGATCGCGCTGACCGTGGCGCTGTTCAACCCACTGGTCAGCCTGATCGCGGTGCTGGTCTGGGGGGTGCTGGCGTTCGCGTACACCGGGGCGCTGCGGACCCTGCGGGCCCGGTGGATGTGGGTGCCGGTGCTGGACACGGTCGACGCCACCCTGCACCGTGACGACGGCCCGTTGGCCCGCTGGCTGCCGGTGGTCCGCCCGATGGGACCACTGACCCTGGCGGTCATCGCCGCGCTCGGCCCGGCGGTGCTTCTGGTAGCGGCGCTGCTGAGCGACGCCCCGGACGGGCTGCGCTGGGCGGTGCCGGTGGCACTGCTGGTGCTGCTCATCGGTGGCCTCGGGGCCGGGGCGGCGCACAACGGCCCGCTGGACTGGCTGGTGCCCGCGGCGTTGCGGGCCGCCGAGTACCTGTTCGCCATCGCGGTCGGGGTGGTCGGTGCGGCACCCGGCTGGCTGATCTTCGGGTACGTCTTCGTGCTCACCGTGCACCACTACGACCTGACCGCCCGGCTGGAGAAGCGGCAGGCGGCACCGCCCCTGCACGCGGCGACGCTGGGCTGGGAGGGGCGTTCGGTGCTGCTGGCCCTCGCGGCGATCGCCGGTATTGCGGGTATCGGACTGGCTACACTCGGTGCGTACCTTCTCGTGGTTTTCGTGGTGAGCGTCGTCCTGGCCTGGTTCGTGCGACCGGCCCGTAGCGCGCGGGCGTCGGTGGCGCCGGCGGGCGCTGGAGGTGCCGCGCCGCGCTGACGGAGGGCGGCCGGATGACTCTGATCAGCTTCGTGGTGCCGGCCTTCCGGGTGCAGGGATACCTGCGGGAGTGCCTGGACTCCATCCTCGGTCAGCCGGAGACCGACATCGAGGTGATCGCCGTCGACGACTGCTCGCCGGACGCCAGCGGCGACATCATCGACGAGTACGCGGCCCGCGACCAGCGGGTCCACTCGGTCCGGCTGCCGGAGAACGTCGGCCTCGGTCCGGCCCGGAACATCGGGCTGGACCGGGCCGTCGGCGAGTACGTGTGGTTCCTCGACGGCGACGACTGGCTGGCTCCGGAGTGCCTGACCGAGGTCGCCGAGCGGTTGCGGGTGACCCGCCCGGACGTCCTGCTGGTCGACCACGTCCGCACCCACTGGAACGACACCGCCACCCGCAGCGCGATGGCCGAGGTTTTTCCGGAGTCCCCGGGGCCGGGCACCTTCCGGTTGCGGGACCGGCCGCAGGCGATGCACCTGCTGCACACCGCGTGGAACCGGCTGGTCCGGCGGGAGTTCCTCACCGACCTGGGGTTGCGTTTCGCGCCCGGCTGGTACGAGGACGTCTCCTTCAGCTACCCGGTGCTGATGGCCGCGCACCGGATCGGCGTACTCGATCGGGTCTGCGTCAACTACCGCCAGCGCCGCGCCGGCGCTATCACCCGGACCCGGGGTGACCGGCACTTCGAGGTGTTCCCGCAGTGGCACCGGGTCTTCCACCTGATGGATTCGTGGGGGCCGGCGACGGAGGCCCTGCGGCCGGCGGTCTTCGAACGGATGATCTGGCACTACCTGACCGTGCTGGGCAACGGTCAGCGGATCGCCCCGGAGCTGCGGGAGGCGTTCTTCGCCCAGATCACCGCGGACTACGAGCGCTGGCTGCCGCCCGGCGGTTATCCGGTGCCGGACGGGGTCGAGGGGATCAAGCACAAACTTGTCGCCGCCGGCCGGTGGCGCACCTTCAGCGCGTTGCGGGCCGCCAGCCGGGCCCGCGACGCCGCCCGTCGGCGGGCCCGCACCGCGCGG
>NZ_JBEYSL010000499.1:0-4898 GCF_040642735.1 Micromonospora sp. NPDC047753
GGGCTCGCCGGGCGGGGCGGGTCGGTGGGGTCCGGGGGGCGCTGGGTGGTGGTCACGCTGTCACCACCCGGGCGCGGCGGACCAGGACGGCCAGCAGTGGCGCGCCGATCAGCGCGGTGACGATCCCGGCCGGGATTTCGCCGGGCGGAGCGACGAGCCGACCGGCGATGTCGGCGGCGAGCAGCAGCGCCGGGCCGAGCAGGGCGGAGACGGCGAGGGTCCAGCGGTGGTCGGCGCCGACCAGGGCACGGGCCAGGTGCGGCACGGCCAGCCCGACGAACGCGACAGGTCCGGCGGCGGCCACCGCGGCGCCGGTCAGCAGCACGGCGGCGAGGCCACCACCGAGGCGGACCAGGCCGATGCGGTGGCCGAGGCCACGGGCCACGTCGTCGCCGAGGGCCAGCGCGTCCAGGCCCCGCGCCACCAGGGCGGCGAGCACCAACCCGACGATGACGAACGGCAGCACCTGCGCGGCGACCGACAGGTCCCGTCCGGCCAGCCCGCCGACCACCCAGAAGCGGTACTCCTCGAAGGTGCGGGCGTCGATGCTGAGCAGCGCGTACACCCCGGAGGCCAGGCTGGCGTCGAGCGCCGCGCCGACCAGCGCGAGGGTGACCGGGCTGGCGCCCTCGCGGGCGCGGGTGGCGATGGCGAAGACCAGCAGCCCGGCGATCAGAGCCCCCGCGATGCCGAACCAGACGTACCCGGCGAGCGTGCCGACGCCGAAGACGGAGATCGCGAGCACCACCCCGAACGACGCGCCCGCGCTGATGCCGAGGATGCGCGGCTCGGCGAGGGGGTTGCGGGTGAGCGCCTGGAACAGCACCCCGGCCACGGCGAGCGCGAGCCCGACAGCGAGACCGAGCGCGGTCCGGGGCATCCGCAGCTCCCGGACGATGGTGCTGGCGTCGCTGCCGTCCGGCGCGACGAGCGCGTGCCAGACCTGGTCGACGCCGAGTTGTCGGCTGCCGAGCGCGAAGCTGGCCAGCACGGTGAGCAGCAGCACCAGCGCGGCCCCGGCGGTGACTGTCACCCGACGCCCGGTGCGGGTGCTGGTCCGACCACGGGTCGGCCGGCTGGCGAGGGCGGTCACGAATCTCCTGCACGATCGGGCTTAGGTTCGCCTAACCTTAGCCGACCTGCGAAAAGGCGCCTAACCGGCGTCCGTCGATGCCGTACCCGGCACCTCCGGCACGCCCCGTGGCGACTCCGGCACGTCACGCGAGCCGCCGTCCCCGGCCGCCGCGCCGCCGCGCGGCAGGACGTTGAGTGGCCGCATCATCTCGTTGTCCTCGTGCTCCAGCAGGTGGCAGTGCCAGGCGAAGCGACCCGGCAGGTCGAAGCGCGCCTTGATGCGGGTCACCTCCCACGGGTACGCGAGCACCGTGTCCAGCCACCCCCGGTCCCCCGGGCCGGGCAGCGACCGCCCCGAGTGTCCCCGGCCGAGCAGCTCGAACTGGACCTGGTGCAGGTGGACCGGATGCACGTGCCGGGTGAAGTTGCGCACCTCCCACACCTCGGTGTCGCCGAGCGACGGCTGCTCGGTCACCGGGTCGCTCCAGCGCAACGGCAGACCCCGGCCGCGCTCGTCGAGGACGCCGAGCAGCATGATCATCGAACCGCCGGACATCCGCTCGTTGAGCGACAGTCGGCGTACCCGCTGGGCCTGGCCGAGGCGCGGGTGCGACGGCAGCCGCAACTGCTCCGGTGGCACGCTCGAATCCGCGCCGGCCGCGTCGGTGACCACGAAGCGCAGCACCTGCCCGGTGGTGTGCGGGTCGGCGGGGTCGAAATCCACCCCGGGCCGACCGCCGCCGTACATCCCGTCCGGCCCCTCGTTGACCAGGTACAGCTCGGTGCCGGCCGGCACGTCGGTGAAGTCGACGATCGCGTCGACCCGCTGGGCCGGGCCGAGGGTGACCCGCTCGTGCGGCACCGGCTCGGGCAGGAGACCGCCGTCGCTGCCGATCTGCCATACCGGCAGCACCGGCCGGGCCGGCCGCGCGGTGGCGTGGGCGGCCACGCTGAGCAGCAGGAACCGGCTGTTGCAGCCGTTGAGCAGCCGGAACCGGTAGCGACGGCGCTGGACCGTCAACGAGGGCCAGGTGCGGCCGTTGACGACGATCGTGGAGCCGGAGAAACCGGGCACCCAGGTCGGTGGCCCGTCGCCGCCGCCGGAGTACCTCGTCGGATAGCGCAGCTCACCGTCGGCGGTGAAGCTGCGGTCCTGGATCATCAGCGGAATGTCGTGGTAGGAGGCGTTCGGCGGATCGGCGCGGGTCGGCGCCGGGCCGGGCAGCACTCCCTCCGGCAGCTCGTCCCCACCACCGAGCAGGTAGAACCCGGCGGGCCCGGCGTAGACGTTCTCCCGGGTGAGCCCGAGCGCGTGATCGTGGTACCAGAGGGTGCACGACCGCTGGTCGTTCGCGTACTCGAAGGTGGCCGAGCCCGGCGCCCAGCGCAGGCCGGACCGCTCGGCGAACCGGGACCGGAACTCCCGGTACGCGCTGCCGGACACGGCAAAGTCGGGCGGCAGGTCACGGGCCACCGGCAGGTACCACGCCTCGGAGTGTCCGTCGCTCTCCTGCGTGCTGTGCCCACCGTGCAGATGCACCACCTGGGGCACCGGGCCGCGATAGCCCCGCGGGCTGCCGTCCCACTGCCCGTGGTGGTCCCGGTGCTCGATGCCACCGGCCGGGTTGGCCCAGTGCAGGGTGGGGTCCACCGGCAGCAGGTGCGGCAGGTAGTCGCCCCGGTCGTCGACGAGCTGGTTGACCCAGGTCACCCGTACCGGGCGGCCGACCCGCGCCATGATGGTGGGCGCCGGGTAACCGAAGCTGCCGGGATGGGCGGTGGAGCCGTAACCCCACACCGTGGTGCGCGGCCATGACGGCGGCAGGATCTGCTGGCGGAACTGTCGCACCGCGATCTCGTACGTGTCGCGCTCCGGATCGGTGACCACCGTCGGCATGGCCGGGGGGATCCGCAGCGGCGTGACGTACTTCGGGATGTCCCGGACGTCCAGCGGCGCGACCGCGGCGAGGGCCCGGCCCGAGGCCGCCCAGCCCGCTGGGATCAGCGCCGCCGCGCCGCCGGTGGCACCGGCCGCGAGCAGCCGACGTCTGGTGACCATGCCGCACCTCCCAGTCGCTTCGAACCTCGATATGAGAATGAGATTCGCGGACGACCACAGGGCGGACAGATGGCAGATGACACCCATAAGAGGGACATTCACGTCATAGGGTGTGGACATGCGATTCGACCAGCACACGGTCGTCCTGCTGACCCGACCGTCGGATCCGCCGGAGCTGCCGCAGGACGCGATCGACAGGTTGCGGGACGCCCACCTGGCCCACCAGGCGGGCCTCGTGCAGCAGGGCCTCGTTCTCGCGGCCGGGCCGTTCCTACATCCCGACGACGAACAGCTGCGGGGCTTCGTGGTGCTGTCCATCGCCCCGGACGAGGCACGCGCGCTGTTCGCCAACGACCCCGCCGTGCGGGCCGGTCGCCTGGTCGCGCGGGTCACGTCGTGGCTGCTTCCGGAGGGCACCCTGCGGTTCGAGAGCGTGCCGGTGCAGCAGTCGATGCTGGAGGCGGCCTCCGGGGACTGACCCGGGCCCGGTCAGCCGGCCGAGCCGCTGCCGGCCTCCGCGGGCAACTCCCCGATCGGGACCACCCGCGGGGCGTCCATCGGGCCGACGACCACCCGCAGGTGCGGGAAGTGGTCCCGCAGCACCTGCCGGCACCGGTCACAGGGCGCGACGACCTCGCGGCCACGGTCGGCGACAGTGACCATCGTCTCCAACGCGGTGACGCCCTGCGTGGCGGCCGTGCCGATGACGACGAGTTCGGCGCAGACCCCTCCGGTGGCGTGCTGCACGTTCACGCCGGTGAAGACCCGCCCGTCCACGGTCCGGGCCGCCGACGCGACAGTGTGGTGCGGGCTGCGGCAACGCAGCTTGGAGACCGCGGTGGCGGCCTGCACCAACGCGCGGTCGGTGTCGCGCATCTCCATCCGGCTCCCCCAGCGCTCGACGTCGGCCGCCAACTCTAGGACCCGCCCGTGCCCGTCAAGGGACCGGAGGTGGCCGTCGGAGAGCCGGCCGCTCGGTAACCCAGGGGCGCTGCGCCGCCGGGCTGCCTATCCTTGGGCACGACATGCAGAATCCAACCGCCTCCGTCGCGTCCGACCCCGTTCGCGAGCTGCACCGCCGCCTCACACCTCTGATGTTCCGCGACCAGCGCCGGCTCCAGCGGCGACTGGACGGTGCCCGCAAGCTGCGCGACCCGCAGCGTCGGGAGGCGGCGCTGACCGAGATCACCGCCGACCTGGTCCGGGCCGAGCAGCGGCTCGCCGCCCGGCAGGCGGCGGTGCCCGTGATCACGTACCCGGTGGGTCTGCCGGTCAGTGAGCGCAAGGACGACATCGCCGCGGCCATCCGCGATCACCAGGTGGTGATCGTGGCGGGCGAGACCGGCTCCGGCAAGACCACCCAGATTCCCAAGATCTGCCTGGAGTTGGGGCGCGGGGTGCACGGCCTGATCGGGCACACCCAGCCCCGGCGGTTGGCCGCCCGGACGGTGGCCGACCGGATCGCCGACGAGCTGGGCACCGAGTTGGGCGACGTGGTCGGCTACAAGGTGCGCTTCACCGACCAGGTCAGCGAGCGCAGCCTGGTGAAGCTGATGACAGACGGCATCCTGCTGGCCGAGTTGCAGACCGACCGGATGCTGCGCCAGTACGACACGTTGATCATCGACGAGGCACACGAGCGCAGCCTCAACATCGACTTCATCCTCGGGTACCTGCGGGAGCTGTTGCCCCGACGACCCGACCTCAAGGTGATCATCACCTCGGCGACCATCGAGACCGACCGGTTCGCCCGGCACTTCGCCGG
>NZ_JBEYSL010000500.1:0-4848 GCF_040642735.1 Micromonospora sp. NPDC047753
ACAGCGTCGGCCGGTGTGCGGGACCGATCCTGGTCCCGCGCACCGGCCGACGTCGTGCGGCGTTCGATCTAGCCGATCAGGAGTACGGAAGCCGCAGCACCGACTGGTTGCCGATGCCCAGCGTGGTCGGGTTGTTGCCGATCGCCGACCAGACCTCCACCCGGACCGTGCCGTTGCTCAGCGCGCCCAACGTGCCGGTGGCCGAGGACAGGCCGGCGTTCTGGGTGTAGTGCTCGTAGCCGGTGACCGGGTCGGTGGCGAAGTAGCGCAGCGTCTCCACCCGTTCCCAACTACCGTTGCCGGTGAGGTCGTAGGAAATCCGCACCTGCACGCCGTTGCCGACCGCTGTCCCGGCGTCGACGAACAGGTCGAACGCCGTCTGCCCGCCGGCGTAGGCGAGGTTGAGGCCGGTCGCCGTGAAGACCTGGGCGTTGGTCGGCGTACCGTCGTGGTTGCCGTTCGCCGCCGCGACCGTCGTCGTGGCCGCGCTGCCGGCGCCGCCCAACCCACCTCCGGGCAGCAGGTAGCGGGTCGGCCCGCCGGTGGACGGCGGCGGGGTGGTCGTCGGTGGGGTGGTCGTCGGCGGGGGATCCGTCGGCGTCGTCGGGGGAACGCCGCCGGCCGCGTTGCCACCACTCCAGGTGTACGCCCCGGTGGTGGCCGTCTTGCCGGCACCCACGGCGAGCGTGGTGCCGTTGGAGAACGTCACGGTGATCGGCGTCGCCGTCGGGTTCGACGCCACGTAGGTCCGGGCCCCGTTGCGGGAGAAGACCGCGGACAGCGGATGGTTGCCGGTCACCGTCGTGTCGACATTGCCGAGGGCGGCGAGGTTACGGATCCAGTGGAACGTGTGCGCCCGGCTCTCTCCCTCCTCCGGCGTGTAGCCGGGGTTCGCGCGCAGGTTCGCCAGCGCGGCGTCGGCGTCCCCGAGGGCCTGGAACTGCCAGAGGATGTCCTGCCACACCGTCGGTTGTCCGCCGTTGTTGCGGACGAGTTCGGCGTAGTTGGTTCGCACGTACGCCGGGTTGTTGCCGAGGTAGAGGTGACCGCCGGTGACCGGCAGCAGGTTGATGCCCTGGATCATCTCCGGCTCGGCGCTGAACCAGGTGGCGTACGCGCCGCCGTCACCCCAGACCATGCCGACCGTCGAGTGCCCGAAGGCGGCGGGGAAGTTCTGGTCGCTGACGTCGAACCAGTACTCCTGGATCGCCGCGGCCTGCGTGGTGTAGAGGAAGACACCCGCGTCGCGGACGGCGGTGTCGCCGGTCGTCTGCCCCCACTGGATCAGGGCGCTCGCGAAGTTCATCCCCTCGGACGAGGACTCCTGGTTGTTGCCGGAGCCGAACGAGCCGTGCCCGGACGCCCAGTCGTGCCCGGCGTAGATGTCGAAGTCCCGCAGGTACGGGAAGCGGGTGTCGTCGCGACGGTAGTTGTTGGCGTCGCGGATCAGCAGGTCGACCATCCCGCCGTAGCGGCTGGTGGCCGCCCAGGCCGGGTCGAACTTCGCCAGGGTCGCGGCGGCGGCGATGTAGTAGCCGTAGTGGAAGTGGTGGTCGTTGAGCTCCTGGTCGGACCCGTACGACGCCGGGTAGCCGATCAGCGTGCCCCAGTTGTTGTCGTAGTAGAAGACCCGGCTGGTCTTGCCGCTGGACGCGGTGAACCAGTCGGTGAGCGTGCTGCGGATCGCGTTCAGCGCGCTGTCGCGCGTCGTGGTGTCGTTGACCTGGTCGGCGATCTCGGCGATCCGCGCGGCCCGGCCGAGCCCCTTGCCGGTCCAGTAGGTGTCGTTGCCGCGTTGGTCCATCGGGTTGGCGCGGGTGGCGGCCAGGTGCCCGGTGAGCGTCGACAGGTCACCACCGCTGCCGTCGCCGACGGCCGGCAACTCCGGCAGGATGCCCTGGAACTTCATGGCGGTGCGGAACTGGTTGACGCCGGTGAGCACCTTCATCCGGCCACGTGCCGACGGGTAGGTCGGCGTGATCGCTGTGGAACCGCTCAGCGACTTCCACTGGTGCGGGTAGAGGCTGACCACCGTCTGCGTGGCGGTGCCCTCCCGGGCGGTGGTGGTGAACGCGTACGTGGTGGTCAGGCCGCTGGTCGCGGGGTTGTAGGCGTACGAGACCTGGGTGCCGGTGACGTGGGCGTGCGCGTACTGACCGTAGGTCGCGGCCAGCGCGGCGCGCTCCGTCGCGCTGGACGTCGGCGGCAGCAGGGCGACGGAGAAGTAGCCGCGGCCGGCCAGGGTGGACGAGATCCGGCCGGACGCCACGGTCCAGGCGGCGCCGCTGGGCGCGAACCCGACGTAGTCGTGGCCGTTGACCCGGAAGCCGATGGTGGCACCGCTGTTGGACCAGACGTCGGGGGTGCCGGCGGTGCTGATCTGCGCGTTCCCGCCGGTGGTCTGGAAGTACGCGAAGGGCAGACCGTGGCCGATGGTCGCGCGCATGGTGCGCGTGCCGTCGCTCCAGTGTGGGCTGACCGTCCAGTCTGTCCAGCCGTCGACCTTCACCAGGGGTGCGGCGAGCCCGGCCACACCGACCCGGATGTCCTGCACGTACGGGTAGTGGAACTCACCGACGCCGGTGGCGGTGCCGCTGATGGCGGGCGTGGAGTTGGCGGAGAAGCCGAGGCCGTCGCCGAAGGTGTCGTACGAGATCGGGTGGGCGTGCAGCGGCTCACTGAACGAGCAGTCGGTGCGCTTCCACAGGAGCGAGGACCACCAGTCGTTGGTGGGGATCGGCCCGGCGGGCGCGTTGGCGGTGGCGAACTGCCGGGGGTTGCTGGACATCGCGCCGCAGCCGCTGGGCAGCGGGCCGACCGGGGTGGTGGTGTAGCTGCCGGCGCCGACGGGTGCGGCCTCGGCCGCGCGGGTGACGGGGATGGTGAGGCCGCCGACGACCAGGGCCAGCGCGGTGGCGGCGGCCAGGGCCCATCGGCGGTGGGGGACGGGAGGTTTCATCGTGCCTCCATCGCGCGCGCCGGGTGCGGCCCTTGCCGGGTCCAGCGCTTTGCGTCTGAATTGGGGGGAAGGTCGGGTGAGAGAGCGCTCTCTCGGCCACGGTAATGGAGCACCGAGATCCCCGTCAATGTGTCCAACGCGTTGCGTGCTGATATCGCTATTTGCCGGCGCCCGCACTGTCGCTCAACAGCGACTCCGGCACGCGCATCCGCCACGCGTCGGTCACCAGCTCGGTCAACCGGTCCAGGTCGACCGCCGCCAGGCGCAGCAGCACCAGGGGCAGGCCCTCGTAGCCGGGCGTGGTGAAGAAGATCTCGGGCTCCCCGAGCAGGAGAGCCTGCTTCTCGGCCTCGTCGCCGACGAACAGCACCGCGATGTCGAGCCGGATCACCCGGGGCTTGCCCGGTGTCCGCTCCGGGTAGGACCAGACGAAGCCCTTGTCGGCCACCCGGAAGTCGAAGCCGTCACTGGCGATCTCGACCGTGTGCGGCAGGGCCAGCGCCACCCGGCGTACGTCGTCCGCGTCAGCCACCGAATCCCCTCCCACCGGGCACCATCCGCATGGGCTGAGATTACGCGGTGGACAGCTCGATGGCCGTGGCGCCGACGATCGCCCGTTCGCCGTTCTCCTGGACGTAGCCGACCACGCTGGCGCGTCGCGGATCGAGACCAGGTGGCGTCGCCAGCTCCAGCTGCCCCCGCTCGGCGTCCAGGCCCACCGACCTGAAGGCGCGTACGACGTTGTCCTGCCGCAGCGTCCGCCCGGCGTTCTCCCCCCGGGCGATGTCGCTGGTCAGCTCCCGTTCAACGACCGCCACGTGCACCACCGCGCGCTCCGGCGGCTGTTCGGTCCGGTAGTCCACCATCACCCGGTCATTGCCCAGGTTGGCGATGGAGAGCGCCAGTGGTGTGGCGGCGGTCGAGGCCATGGCGGACATGATCGCGGCGGCTGCCCGCCGGCGATCGGAACCGACGAACTCGACGGTGCCGTTGACGACCATCTGCGGGGTGTAGAGACCCCGGGTGCCGAACGCGCGGGCGTACGCCTCCTGGCGCGCGGTGTACGAGGCGTCCGCGAACTGGTCGGGCCAGCCCAGGTCGTCCCAGTAGTCGACGTGGAACCCGAGGGCGAAGACGTTCTGGCCCCGGTCCCGGGCGTCGCGCTCGATCTCGCTCAGCAACTCCTCCGCGGGAGGGCAACTGTTGCAGCCCTGGGACGTGAACATCTCGACGACGGCGAAGCCGCCGTCCGTCGATGGATTCGTCATGGTGGCGTGTCTCCTCCCAGGGTCTGCCCGGCGTCGTCGCGTACCCCCGGTGCCCGGCGTCGTTGCGTTTCCCGTTCCGGCCGAGACAATGCGCGTGGGGTCGCGTCCCTGCCGGCCTCGCGGCGAGCGCCGTCGGGCCGGGTGGTTGGATGGTCGGGTGCAGTTCACCGTGACAGACGCGCCGGCGCGGGAGCGTTTCGAGGCGCGCGACGAGGCGGGCACGGTCGTCGGGTTCGTCACCTACCAGCTGACCGGCTCGATCATCGCCTACACCCACACCGAGGTCGATCCGGCGTACGAGGGCAAGGGCGTCGGGTCGGCGCTGGCGCGGGCCGTGCTGGACGACGCGCGGGGCAAGGGCCGGACCGTCGTGCCGATCTGCCCGTTCATCGCCGACTGGCTGGTCAAGCACCCCGAGTACGAGAGCATCGTGGTGCGGTCCACCCGCAAGATCAAATAGCCGCTGGTGTCAGGCGTCCGGTAGGAGCTTGGCGGCGAGGGTGCGGGCCGTGGCGGTCAGGGTGTCGATGTCCAACCCTGTCCGCCCCATGAACACCAGGCCCTGCTGCGCGGCGCCGGTGCCGGGCCGGCGAGGTTCGCCACGCTCGGGTCGGTATTGCA
>NZ_JBEYSL010000501.1:0-4833 GCF_040642735.1 Micromonospora sp. NPDC047753
CAGGTCAGGACCTTCATCGTTGGTGCGCCGCCAGGGACTCGAACCCCGAACCCGCGGATTAGGAGATTGATCGTCCAGGATGGCTAGCGCACGGTCCATGCCGCCCGCAGCCGGCCGAAGAAGTCCTTGCGTCTGCGGGCGCGTCAGGGCCGAGGCCCTTGCCAGTCGCGGAATAGGCTGGCCGCCGAGCCTCTTACCGGCTGAGAAGATCGTCCTCGCCGTGAACGCCCCACCAGCTCAGTGCGTGCCGGCGCAGCGTTCCCGAGAAGCGGGTCAGTAGCAGCCAGTCGGCGTCGAGGATCAGCGCGGCGTCCTCCGGTCGCTCGTCCAGCACCCGGGCCACACTCGCCAGCATCTCCCGCGTCGCCCGGTCGGAGGATTCGCTCTTAATCAGCCGGAAGCCGATGGTGACGTACCGCTCTGGTTCCCACTCCCACATCGAGCCGTCACCATCCTCGGCCTCGAAGTAGCCGTGGGAGCCGCCGTGGATGCTCACCGTGTAACCACACCGATCGCTGAGGTCCGCACTCAACACCCGGGGCCTGCCATCTACCGCCGACTCCTCAACACCTTCCGGAGCAACGACACCGGCCAGCACATCGAGAGGAATGTCGCCGGCCAGCGTCAAGCGGTACTCGGTCGCCATGGATAGCCCTTCAGTCTCGTCGCAGGATCTGGATTATCGCCCCGCTGCACGTCACCGCCACCAGTTCCTTCAACCCTGCTATCGGCCAGTCGTCGAACTGTCTCTGCAACGCCGGGAGATCGCCACTCCAGTCGTGGAGGTTGACCACCACCCGTTGGGTCTGCTCGCTGGTGATCTTGTCGGATACCCCGCTCCACACGCCTCGCACGCTCTTCGCTGGCATCGGGGAGTAACAGTCGAAGACGTGTCCCTCGATCAGGTAGTCGGGATCCTTGCCCGGTTTCCCGGAATCACCGGTACCGAGCCGGGCGTCAGCGATCTCCTGCCGGCTCGGGTTCTGGTGGAGTCGGTACCCCTCCGCGGCGACGGTATCGGCGCACTGGTTCTCCAGTTCCAGGGAGCGCCGCACGCGCGCGTCTTCTCTCGGAGGAATCTGGGTACGCCGGCCGGTAGGCGAACCGCCGCGCTCTCCGGTCGGCTTGCGCGTCCATGGCGTCACGCCCCTACCGGGGGATGGTGTGTTAACCGAGGCAGGGCTGGTCGGTACGGCACCGCCAGCCCCGCTCAGTTTCCCAACTGTCGTGCCTCGGCGATCGCCGCGTCTACCGCCTGGCGGGTGGTAGCGGTGCACTGGACCAGCACGACAAGCACCTGCTTGACGCTCTCCAGAGCCTGCAGCAGCCCTCCTGGCTGCCCACCCTGCAGAACTCCAACGACAAGCTGCTGCGCCTCACCGACTTGGGTGATCGTGGCGGCCGTCTGGTCACGGATGCCGTCGACCGCACTCTGCACCGGCGTCAGCCCGCTGATGGTCTCCCCCGGACTGGCCTGCCTCGGGACACCAGCGGCCACCTTCGTGGCATCACCGACAGCCCCGGTCAGACCTCCCAGTCCACCCCGGATGGTGGCGATGGCTCCGCGCACCCGCGCCATACCGGCAGCGACCGCAGCGAACCCGGCACCCGCCGCGCGCAGCGCGATCTCCTGCGCCTGCTGATCAGCGGCGGCAGCCAGACCCTGTGCACGTTCGACCCCGGCCGCCAGCGTACGTAGCTCCGTAGTGATCTTCTCGACATGCGACACGCTGCCGGATTCCTCCACCTGACGACGAGAGCTCAGGAGGTCGAACCTACCGGCACGGCACCGACGTCACCAGACGTCACGGAGGAGTAAGTGATCAGTGGTCGCGGGCGAGAAGGCGGTAGAAGGAGAGAGCGTGAGACGGCGGGAGATCGCGGTCAGCGCGGCGATTCAGCCCCACTGTGGTGTCGGGCGGGCCAGCCGAGGAACCGGTCGAACAGGCCTTTGACATCGCCGCCGGTGCTCGGATCGAGCTGGTGGAGGTCGTCGATGGCCTCATGGAGCAGGCCGGCCAGGTATAGGAAGAGGCCGACTGTGTTGTCGCGGTACTCGGCGACCAGTACGAGCCGCGCCCGTCCGCAGGGCCAGGGCTGCCCGCAGCGGCGACACAGCCAGAGCGGACGCAACGGCAGATGCTCCGCCGGCACGGGCCGGTGCTGCTCGTCAGCACCGGTTCCGTCCGTACTCATCGGCGGCGGCACTTCCGTGCCTGTTGCTCGAACAGGACCCGCCAGACGTGCGTCAACAGCGGCCGTTCGGCCGAGCCCGGTCCCACCGCCGCCGGGACCACCGCTGCGCGGTCTGTCGCCAGCTCGCCGGCCACGGCGTACCGCGACACGTACACCGTCATGGCCGACCCCCGGGGCGGGGCGGTGCCTGGACCAGCGCGCCCCAGTGCCCCGCCGCCGGTCGGCTGGCCCGCCCGACGCGGCGGCCAAACCCGTGCCCGGCCGTAGCCGATATCAGTTCAGAATCGACCCAGCAATGGTCTGGCCAGTACTGCCCTACATCGAGAGCAGCGCCTCCTCGTTGGAGGTGATGAACTCCTTTAACGCGTCCGGCTTGAGATCCACCGCAGGAAGCTCGTCGATCCTCAACCGGTCAAGCTGGTAGCCACCACGCGACGGGTCAGCGAACTCCTGCCCCGTACGGGCGTCCTCGTTGAGCTGAAGTAGCCGACAGGCAAAGAAGTGCTGGACCGCAACGCCCTCTCCACTGGGGGCGGTGAACAGGAGCACCTGGGCGAACCGGTCGGCCTCGGCACCGAGTTCTTCGTACAACTCCCGGCGAAGCGCGGCCTCCAGTGAGGCATCCGTCGACTCCACGCCACCGCCCGGCGTCGTCCAGTACGGCGCCCGGCCGGGCTTGATCCGCCTGATCAGCACGAGACGGTCTTCCTCATCCAGAAGAATCGCCCGCACCGACCTACGCATGATCCGACGCACAACTAACTCCCATCCGCGCCCGGGGGATGCACCGGCGGCAGCGCGCCTCACTTGATCCATGGGTCTGTCAGCCGGCATCGCACCGCGTCCCACCGACCCCGGCCACGTCCAACGGCTCCCGAGCACCCACCGAGCGACGCCCATTATCGGCGTACGCGAAAAAGGCCCTGACCGGCAGAGATCTGCAAGGTCAGGACCTTCATCGTTGGTGCGCCGCCAGGGACTCGAACCCCGAACCCGCGGATTAAGAGTCCGCTGCTCTGCCAGTTGAGCTAGCGGCGCTCGTTCGGCAACGGAGAGAACATTAGCACCCCTCCCGAGCGGCCTCCAATTCGGTTCCCCGGGTCCCCCCTTCGGTCGAGCTTTGCCGGCAAAAGCCCCGAACCGGGCACCACCGTCAAGATCGGGACGTGGGTTGCGGCGTCGATGCGGCACGATGTCCGCCAGGTACGCGAGAACAGAGGTGGGCATGGCACGGTTCACGCGAGCCGGGGCGGTGGTGGGCGCCCTGACTCTGGCGGCGGCGCTGGCACTGACCGGATGCGGCGGCGACGGAAAGAAGCCGGAATTCGTTGGCGGGGCGTCCCCGGACGTGAGCGCCACCCCCGGCTCAGCCGCACCTTCGACACCGAGCACACCGAGTGGGCCAGCACTCGCGCTGAGCCCGGCGAACGGCACGAAGAACAGGCCGGTGAGCACGGAGATCAGCGCGAAGCTCCCGGACGGCGGGAAGGTGTCAGCTGTCACGTTGACGGCGGACGGCGGCGGCTCGATCGAGGGCAAGCTGCGGAGCGATGGTTCGTCCTGGGTGCCGTCCGCTCCGCTGAAGTGGGGCACCCGCTACACCGCCACGGTGACGGCCAGCGCGTCGGACGGTACGAGCAGCCAGGGCACCAGCAGCTTCACCACGATGGCCAAGCCGAAGTCGACGATCGGGTCGGGCCTCTACCTCTTCGACGACAAGAGTTACGGGGTGGCCATGCCGGTGGTCACCGAGTTCCACCCGGGTATCCCGAAGAAGGACCGGGCGGCGGTGCAGAAGCGGATGTTCGTCAGGACCGACCCGCCGCAGCCGGGCGCGTGGCACTGGGTCAGCAACGGCACGCAGGCCTACTACCGGGCTCCGGAGTACTGGAAGCCGGGCACCACCATCACCGTGCGGATCGCCCTGGCGGGGATGCCGTTGAGCAACGGTAGGTACGGCGACATCGACCGCAAGGCCACCGCCAAGATCGGCCGCTCGTTCGAGATGAAGGTCGACAACGCCAACAAGAAGATGACGGTGTTCGAGAACGGCACGCCGGTACGCACCATTCCGGTGAGCCTGGGCAAGAAGAGCACCCCGTCGTCGAGCGGCACGATGGTGGTGATGGAGAAGAAGGAAGCCACCGTCTTCGACACCCGCGACGACCCGGATCCGGCCAACCGTTACGTGACCGACATCCAGTTCGCCCAGCGGCTCACCTGGGGCGGCGAGTACATCCACGCCGCACCCTGGTCGGAGCACGTGCAGGGGCGGCAGAACGTCTCGCACGGCTGCGTGAACGTGTCGATGGCGAACGCCAGGTGGTTGTTCGACAAGACCCGGATCGGTGACCCGATCACGATCAAGGGCACCGAGCGCAGGATCACCGCCGGCAACGGTTGGACGGCGTGGAGCCTGAGCTGGTCGGAGTTCATCAAGGGCAGCGCGTTGCCGGTGCCCAGTGGCGGGGCCGGCCCGGCGGTCTGAGCCGTCGGCCTCGTTGCGCCGGCTCGGCCGTTGGCCGGGCCGGCGTACTCTTGCACTCCCGCCGGTCGATGACGACGCGGCGACCCCCGCACTCCCGGCACGGAGACGAGCCAGGCTCACGAAACGCCGAATAGTAGCAGGATTCGGGC
>NZ_JBEYSL010000502.1:0-4830 GCF_040642735.1 Micromonospora sp. NPDC047753
CATCGGCGTGCTCGCGCTCGCGCTGCTCGGCACCGAGCTGCTCCACTTCGGGCGCTCACCCAGCAGCCGCCCGACCGTCGGCACTCAACCCGCCAGGTGTGACCAGTCGCCCTCCAGGTCCTGCCAGGTGCCCTGGGCGGCCACCGTGCCGCCGAGCAGCACCACCACGTGGTCGGCCCGGACCAACGCGGCGCGCTTCGCCGTCGAACCGACGACCGTCACCCCGTGGCCGCGCAACGCCTGCCACAACGCCAGCTCGGTGGTGACGTCCAGCGCCGACGACACGTCGTCGGCGACAAGCAGTTCGGTACGCGGGGCCAGCGCACGGGCCAGCGCCAACCGCTGCAACTGCCCGCCGGACAGCCGGGTGCCCTTGTGCCCGATGAGCAGGCCCAACCCACCACCGGCGGCGGCCAGGTCATGGTCGAGCTGGGCGGTGCTGACCGCCCCCGCCGCGTCCACCTGGTGCCCGAGGGCGATGTTGTCGGCCACCGTGCCGGAGAGCACCCGGGGCAATTGACCGACGTAGCCGACCTGGTTGGGGCGCAGGAACAGCTCCGGCTCGGTGACCGGGTCACCGTTCCAGGCCAGCTCGCCGGTGTGATGCACGATCCCGGCCAGCCCGCGCAGCAACGAGGACTTGCCCGACCCCACCGGCCCGACGACCAGCACCAACTGCCCCCGCTGCACGGTCAGGTCCACGTCCCGGACGGCCACCGTGCCGTCGGAGTGCACCACCCCGAAGCCACGCAGCTCCAGCCGGCGCAGCGGATGCCGGGGTGGCATGGTCGGCGCGGGCGCCGTCCCAGCGGTCAGGTCGACCTCCGGCACCCCCGCGGAGTACGTGCTCACCCCGGTCATCGCCACGGTGCGTCGGGTCCAGACCCGCGCCGAGGGCAGCTGCGAGATCAACGACGCCGTCGTCCAGGCGAACCAGCGGGCCGCGCCCAGGGTGGAGACGGCCACCAGCACCGCCCCGGCGGAGAGCGAACCGTTCAGGTAGAGCGCCCAGGCTCCGATTGGCAACAACCCACTGGCCATCGACGGTGTGGAGCGCGCCCACACCTGCACCGAGATCTCCCGCCGCTGCCGGTCGCTGCGCAGCACATCCAGGCTGGCCAGGTGACGCAGCACCGCAGTGGTCGCGCCGGCGAGCTTCACCGTCCGCGCCGCGGAGAGCGCAGAGACCAGCGCCGTGGCGAAGGAGGCCCGCGCCGCCACCGTCGCCCGGGCCGCACGCTCCAGCTTCGGCCCGAACAACGTCGCGGCCAGCCCGGAGACGACCATCGTCCCGAGGAAGAACAGCCCGGGTACGACGCTGCCGGTGACCGCCGTCATGGCGACCACGAGCACCAGCGCGACGGTCTGGTCCAACACGTTGTCGGCGAGTTGGACCACCCGCTCGGTGTCCCCACCCTGCGCCACCACCTCGGCGGGGGTGTGTGAGCTGACCCGGCGCGGCCCGGTCTGGCCGTGCACCAGCCGAAGGCCGATCCGCAGCATCTGCCGCACCCACCACTGCGGGAACCAGACGTGGGTGTAGAACGGCAGCGGCAGGGTGACCAGCAACCCGGCGACGATCCCCACCGCCGGCAAATACGGGTTGCCGGTCCCGTCGACCAGGTCCGCCCAGAGCCAGGGCAGCACCGGGCCGTCCAGCCCGAGCAGGCTGAGCCCGAGGAACAGCACGATCGCCGCCGCCCCGTACCGGGGATCGTTCGTGCAGAGTCGGAAGATCTCCCGCAGCGTCCGGGCCGGCGGCACCGGCGGCAGCGGCGGAGGATCGGCCCGGGTCGGCCCGACCGCGTCCCGCGTGCTGTCGGAGGGTGCCTCCCGGGTGGCCTGCTCATTCGGCTCGGCCCGCGTCGACGCCGGCTCGGTCGGCCAGGCGACGCCCTGCTCGTTCGCCGCGACCGGCTCGCCCCGCGCGGGCGCCGGCTCGCTCGGCCACGCGTCCGGGCCGGGGCCGACCAGCAGGTCGGTGCCGACGCCGGTACGACCGGCCGGCGCCACCGCCGCGTACGCGGCGGCGTGGCTGGTCGCCAGCAGTTCCGCGAAGCGCGTCGACGTCTCCAACGGACCGGCCTCGACCACCGCGCCGTCGGCCAGGACGACCACCTCGTCACAGCGGCGCACCGAGGAGAGTCGGTGCGCGATGACGATGCCGATCCGGTCGCGCAGCAGTCGTTCGGTGGCCCGCTGCACCCGCGCCTCGGTGACCGGGTCCAGCCGCGCAGTGGCCTCGTCGAGGATCACCACGTGCGGCTCCCGGACCAGAATCCGGGCGAACGCCACCAACTGCTCCTGACCGGCGGAGAGCACGTGGCCGCCCTCCCCCAGCCGGGTCGCCAACCCGTCCGGAAGCTCGGCGATCCAGCTCGCCAGGCCCAGCTCGTCCAGCGCACGAGCCGCCGCGTCGAGCAACTCAGTGTCGAAGAGCGCCACGTTCTCGGCGAGCGTGCCGGCGAGGATCTCGGTGCGCTGCGGCACCAACGCCACCCAGCGGCGCAGTTGCTCGACGTCGAGGTCGCACAGGTCGGTGCCGCCGAGGAAGACGGTGCCCGGCGGCACGTCGACCGCCCGGGTGAGCACCTTCGCCAGCGTCGACTTGCCCGAGCCGGTCCGCCCGATCAGCGCGTACGAGCGACCACGCGCGAAGGTGAGGCTGAGCCCGCGCAGCGCGGCACCCCGGCCACCCTCGCCGTACCCGAATGTCAGGTCCCGAATGCGCAGGTCACCCTCGCTCGGGCTGGCCCCGCCGACCGGTTCCTGTCGGGCCTTGGAGAGCAACTGCACCCGCGCCCACGCGCCGAGCGCCTCCTGGATCTCCGGCACCATCCGGCTGACGTGTTCCGCTGTCGCCCCGAAGGCCAGGGCGAGCAGCCAGATGGCGGTGAGCCGGGCGGCGTCGATCCGGCCGGTGGCCAACGCCCAGGCACCGCCGAGCACCACCGCGCCGATGCCCGCCCGGATCGTCGCGGTGGCCACCGTCGCCACCCGGGCGGACAGCACCCAGACCACCAGGCCACGGGAGAGCACGGCGGAGGCCCGCCGGGCGTACAACCGCAGCACGTACGGCCGCGCCAGGCTGGTGCGTACGTCGTCCTGGCCGTGCACCGCCTCCTCCATCACGGCCGCCAGGTCGGACCACGCCTCCTCCTCGGCCATCCGGGCCGGGCCGATCCGCGCCGTGGGCCGGCGCAGGCCGACCGCGAGCACCACGGTGAGCAGCAGCATCGCGATCCCCGCCGGCCACCACACGAACAGCGCCACGACCATCGACAACAGACCGACGCAGAGGCCCTGGGCGAGACGGGTGCCCTGGTTACGAATTGCCGACGCGACCTGATAGACGTCCCCGTCGATGCGGTCCAGCAACTCGCCGACCGGGGTGGTCTCCAGGGTGGGAAGGTCCTGCCCGAGAGCGACGCGGCAGAGCCGACGACGCACGTCGGCGGACCAGTCGGCGGTCAGGCCGGCCATCAGCAGACTCACCGCGAGGTCGCTGACGACCACAGCGACAAGGGCCACGGCCAGCACGGCGAAGAAACCAGCCGAACGGTGCACCAGCACCGCGCCGGCCAGGGCCGATGCGCCCGCCTGCCCCGCGGCACCCAGCACGATCAGAACGGCCACGATCGTCACACGACGGGTCGACGTACCCCACAGATCACGGAGCAGGCGCATGGAAAGTCCTCCGGGACGTGGGTGGCGGAGACCTCAGCCTGCCGGCAGCACCCCGTCATCTCAACCGATTTACCCGCCTCTGAGCTGGGCTTCCGTCAGTTGCGCCAGCGACCATGGCAGGGCCGCTTACGCCCTCGGACCAGGGCCGCTTACGCCCTCGGACCAGGGCCGCTTACGCCCTCGGAGCACGGCGCCCACGCCCCGGAGCACGGCCGCGCACGCCCCGGAGCACGGCCCGCGCACGCAAACGGGGCACTGCCGCGCACGCCCCGGAGCACGGCCCGCGCACGCAAACGGGGCACTGCCGCGCACGCCCCGGAGCACGGCCCGCGCACGCCCCGGAGCACGCCCGCTTACGCCCCGGAGCACGCCCGCTTACGCCCTGGAACAGAGGCCGACTCCCGGGCCAGCGGCGGCAACGCCCGGAGCGGTGACGGCAGGAGCCAGTGGCGGCACGTCACCCGTGGGTTTTTTGGCCGATTCGAGGCCTTCTGGGCGGTCGGCGATGGCCTCAGAGGTCTAGATCGACTCGGGTTCTGTGATGTCGCGGTGTCCGGACCTCCGGGACAGCGCGACTTTCATGTACGCGAGTGGATCACGCCCAGTATCAGAGGGTTTGCTGCCGTGAGCCACGCGTTCAATGGAGTCTTTGTCGGTTTCTGGGCCGTCTGGGGTGTGGTCGGGCGCACGCGTGGGCCGGAATCATGGCCGGGCCGGGGTCGTTACATACCCTGACGATCGCAGTACCACCGACCCGCCGCCCGACCCGCACGGGGTTGGGACGCAGGTCCCGCAGGTTGGAATGCCGGCCCGCGCACGGTCGTTACAACCCCGACGACCGCAGGCACCGCCACGAAAGGGTGCCTGATGGTTGGGCCAACCCCGGAATGACCTCGGCCCCCCGGTCGTTACACACAGACCCGGCGCCACGAGCCCCCCGCTCGGTAGGTCGCCGACCCCGACGCCCGACCAGGGCGTCACCCCAAGACTTTCCCCCTTTGTGTTTCTGCAGCGCCGGACGAGGTGCTCACATCCGCAGTGTGTGTGCGGGTGTTCTACCCCCGAAGGAGCTACCCCCATGAACACGATCATTCGTAAGAGCATGCTGTCTGTTGCTGGTCTCGCGTTCGCCGGTGGTGTGTT
>NZ_JBEYSL010000503.1:0-4813 GCF_040642735.1 Micromonospora sp. NPDC047753
GAGCCAGGCGGCCGAGTTCGCCGGCCCGAGCAGCACCGCGGCGCGTTCCGGATCACCGATCACCTCGGCGAGTCGGACCGGCAGCAGCGGTCTCCGGGTGCGCGGGCGGTGGGTACCGCACAGCGGAGACGGGTGGGCCAACCCCTGCCGGCCCGCGTCGGGCCGGGCAGGTGGGCGACCACACCCCGGTGGTGCTGAAGGGTTACGGCGACACGTCGGGTCGCCGCCGGTGCGTACTGGTCGGTGTCGAGGCCGCGTGGGCGGTGTCGGCGCCAACGATGGAACCCCCGCCAGCCCAATCGATCAAGTCGAATGGGTGCGCGGTGCCGGATCGCGGGAGCGCCGGCTGACTACGCGTGCACCGTGAGGGCCGAGAGCGATGCGCGCGGCGCGGTCGTGGTCAGTCGGCGCAGCCCCGTTCGCAGCCCTGCGGGTCGCACTGCTGTCCCTCGGCCATCCGGGCCAGGGCCAGCCTGTCGTCGCCCTCAAGGTCGTCGAGGAGCGGCCAGCCGAAGCCGTCGGCGAACGCCTTGACCTTCGGCGCCCCGTACATCGGGTAGTCGGCGTGATCCATCGCCGCCACGATGTCGTCGCGGCCGAGGAGCCAGGCGAGTTCGCCGAGCTTGTCCACCGACCGGCTCGCCGAGTTGCCCCGGTGGTCGATGATCTTCCCGATGGCGAATCGAAGGTAGTCCCGGGCGTAGCTCTCGTGGTCGGCCCGCTGGTTCCACTCGACCGGGTGTCGAGGGGCGATGACTTGGTGGGCATGGTTGAGGTCGAGTGCCTCCACGAGCACCTCTTCCCGGAAGCCGAAGGCGTCCCCGCTGTTGGCCCGGAGAGCCCAGATCCGGGTGACGATTTCCTCTTGGGTACGGATGGTCACTGGGTTCCTTCCTGTTGGTCTTACCTGTCGTGGGGTGTGTCGGATGCGGCCGCCGAATTCGGCTCAGCCTCGGCAGGCGCGGCGGGTTCTGGTCGGCTGTGCCGGCCTATGCCTGATCGGGTGCGGGCAGGGTCGCCGACGATCCGGTCGCAGGCGTAGGGGTCGACGGGCTCCCAGCGCCAGTTGCGGCCCATCACCACGTACCGGCCGTCGCCGTCCGGGGTGATGCGTTCAATGGCGTCGGGGTCGTCGGACATGGCGCGTTGGTCGGCGATGATGACGTGGCCGTCGAAAGACAGGTTGGCCAGCGTTGCGTCGACCCGACGGTCCAGTTCGTCTGCCGATACGCCGGTCTCCCGGAGGCTGTCGCGGTACTGGTCGCGGTGGCGTTGCTGGTCGGCGACGATCGCCTCGGCCACCTGGCGGGTGCAGGAGAACACCGCCCAGCCGTTCCAGTGCTCGATCAGGATGCCGACGAACCCCACCTCGATGCGGTCACTGCCGTCCAGGTCGGCGGCACGCGCCCAGTCGCCGGAGAACACGCCGACGTCGCCAACACGGACCCGGTCGGGGTGGAGGTGGGACACGTCGGTACCCGTGGGGCTGGCCGCTAGGTGACACAGGTCCGCGATCCGGTCGGTGGCGGCGGTGTCGAAGGCGTCGCGGTAGACGGTCATCGCCTCGTCGCGCTGCTGGATGCGCAGCCCGAACCAGCCGCAGACGTCGCCGGTGGCGTCGGCGAACAGCTCCCACCCGGCGGTGTCGACCGCCTGTCCGACCGAGGTGTAGCGGGGCAGGGCGTCGAGGACGGCGGGATCCCCATCGTCGATGCCGGCCAGGACCCGGCGGGCGGCCAGGCGGGTGTCGCCGCTGGCGCGGGCGCCGATGGTGTCCTGTGCCCACCATTCGGCGGCGGTGTGGCCGGCCTCGGTGCCGGCGGCGCGCATTCGCTGCAGCGCGGTGGCCCATCCGGTGGCCTCGGCGACCAGCCCACCGGTGGGCGGCGGGGTGGTAGTGATCGGTTGGATGCGGTCGCCGGCGTCGAGGCACATCGACAGGGATGAGCTGCTGTCCCAGGTGACCTCGACGATGTTTTGCTGCTGGTCGTGGCGGCGGACGGTGCCGGTGTCGCCGGGCCGCAACTGGGTGTGCGGGTCGCTGGTGTGGACTAGGGCGACGCGCTGGCCGGGCTGGTAGGTCATGGTGCTCTCCGATCGGTGAGTGGACAGGCCGTCGCCGCCGGTGGGTGGCGGTGGCATTGGGGCGGGTGTGCTCATCGGGTGCTGCCCGTCGTGTCACCCGTGGTGGGGGAGTGCGGTGGCCAGGGCTTGCGGGTGAGGTGGGCGCCGAACATCGGGTCGGTGGCGACAGAGGAGCCGCAGCGGGTGCAGCTGGTGGCGGTGTCGTGGCCGTAGCCGGCCATGGACGGCACCTCGATGTGGTCGATCTCGTCGACGGCGCCGCAGACGGTGCACACGGTCATCTCCGGGCCGCCCTCGTCGAGGGCGGGTGCGGTGACGAACAGGTCCTCGATCGGGTCGAGGTGGTGGACGCTGTGCCGCAGCCAGCGGCCGTGGACCGTCGCCTCGTACACCACCAGCAGCCGCTGGTTGGGGCGCAGCAGGTACATCCATTCGTCGAACCCGTCGAGGTCCTCGCGCAGCGAGCCCTGCCGGATGGTGTTGTTCTCGGTGACGGTCGGGTAGCCCAGCCCCGCTACGGGCGGCTGTTGGTGCCATCGCCGGGGTGTGGGGTTGACGGCGAGGCTCCACCAGTTGCGGGCCAGCAGCGCGGCTGCCATGGCGTCGGTGTCGCGGCCGAACGTGTCGGTCCAGATCCGGCGCAGCAGCGGCACCAGGACCTCCGGGTCCTCGCCGAGCTGGATGGATCGGGCGGTGTACCCGCCGCGGAGTGCGGCGACACCGATCAGGACGGGTGTGCTCACGTGCCTTCCTCCTTGGGGATTCGTGGATCGGGGTTGCGGCGGTCGTCCGCGGACGGGACGGCCGTCGAGCTGGGTGATCATGGGGCCGCCGGCATCGCCGCTAGGGTCTGGTGCCGAGCGGGGCGTCGTGTGCGGCCATGAAGGGCACCGGGTCGATGGCGCCGTTCGGGCTGGCATCGCTGTGGTGGTGCACCTCGTAGTGCAGGTGCGGGCCGGAGCTGTGGCCGGTGGAGCCGACGACGCCGATGGGCTGGCCTGCGGCGACCGGCTGCCCGACCGTCACCATCGGGGGTTGATCCATGTGGCAGTAGCGGGTGAGTAAGCCGCCGAGGTGGACGATGTCGACGTACCAGCCGCACCCGCGCGTGCGAGCGGGGTCGCCGTCGCGGTCGCAGCCCCAATCGGCGCCGGTGTCGGCGTGGACGGCGTTGCAGGCGACGGTGCGGACGGTCCCGGCGGACGCGGCGCGGATGGTGGTGCCGCGCGCCGCGCTGAGATCGACGCCGTTGTGACCGGGCCGGTCCGAGCCGCGGAAGCCCGACCCGACAGGGGCGAGGATCGGCTGCGTCCACGGGCCGGTGGCCCCACACGTGGCCAGGCCATCGCTGGGTAGGCCGGCGGCGTCGGCGATCGCGGTGACCAGGTGGGTGGCGGGTCCCTCCCATGTCGCGTAGGCGTCGGGGAAGGCACTGACCTGCACGGCCTGGGCGGCCTCGGTGAGCGGCATCGCCTGCCAGCCCTTGACCGTGGCCAGCTTCTCGAAGAACCTCTCCGACGCGTAGACAGGGTCCTGAAGCTGGGCGGGAGTGCCCCACCCTTGGCTGGGGCGCTGCTGGAACAACCCGACCGAGTCCCGGTCGCCGCCGGGCAGGTTCCGCAGGGTGCTCTCCTGCAGGGCGGTGGCGACCGCGATCACCCAGCCGTGCGCTGGTAGCCAAAGTTGGGCGCCGGTGGTGACGATCGCGGCGGCGTTAGCGACCTGGTCGCTGTCCCAGTCGCCGATCGCCGGCCACTGGCGTGGCGGCGCGGGTGACGACGCGGTGATGGTTGACGCGGAGTCGGGTGAGGTGGCCGTGGGGACACACTCGGCGGCAGCCGTGCCGCCGCCGAGGAATCCGCCGAGCCCACCGGCGCAGAGCATGAACACGGCGACGAGCGCCACCGCGACGGACACCAATGATCGGAGCGTCACGTCGGCTCCCGCCGGACTCTCGGGCGGGTACGGTCGGGCCGCGCGGCGCAGGCGCGGTCGGGCGTGACCTGGCAACGGGCGAGGTAAGAGGCGCGATTGGACATGACTGGTCCTCCGAGATGCTGATTAGCCGAGGCTGTGGACGCCCACCGGATCGCCGTCGCCGGTGTGCACGGTGACGGTGTCGTCGGTGGGGTTGATGACGTAGACCCACGAGGCGTCGAGGTCGACGGCGCGGCTGAGCGGAAAGACAGTGACGGGCTCAGGAGCGGTGTCGTCGAACGTCACGCCCACACCGCCGGCGGGGTGCTGATGACGGAACGACCGGGTGTCTGGGGTGACGTCGGATCCGAGGTAGTACCAGTCGTAGGCGAGGACCGCGTCGATAAGGGCTTGAGTGTCGCGGCGGGCGGTGGTGGCCCAGATGCTGCGTAGTTCCGCGATGAGCGTCAGCGGGTAGCCGTCGAAGTGGACGTAGCGGGCGTGGACGGTGCCCGGCTGCGCGGGATCGATAGCGCTGACGTAGCAGATGATTGCCACGGGTCGTGTCTCCTCGTCGTGATGGAGCGTTTCGGGTACGGCGACGACCGCGCGGCCGTGGTGGGCCACGCGGTCGAAGGTCGTGACGGGTCTTTGGTCCGAGCCAGGTGGCGTTGGTCGCTGGTCTGGGCTGCGGCTACGCGGCGCAGACGGCGGTCAGGGCCGCGCCGGGGACGCGGCGGGGCCTTCTACGCCACGCCACAAGAAGCCAAGGAGTACCTGCTGGAGCTGACGGGCAGCCTGCTGCAGTACG
>NZ_JBEYSL010000504.1:0-4785 GCF_040642735.1 Micromonospora sp. NPDC047753
CTGCACCTGATCATCGGCAAGGCCTCCTTCACGGAGACCCAGCTGGTGGACACGCGTAGTCCTCCTCGGTGAGGTGCCGTCCCAGGTTGGTGGCGACCGCGCCCGGGTTGGCCGCGTTGACGGTGATGCCGTCGCCGGCCCAGCGCCGGTTCGCCTCGACCGCGAACAGTGCGGTGGCGGTCTTCGACTCGCCGTAGGCCAGGAGACGGTCGTAGCGCCGCTCCCGGAAGTTGACGTCCTCGAAGACCATCGGGGCCTGCACGTGGGCGATGGAACTCAGCGACACCACGCGGGCCCGACCGGCCGCGGCGAGTGCCCGGTGCAGCCCGTTGGCGAGCGCGAAGTGGCCGAGGTGGTTGGTGGCGAACTGCAACTCCCACCCCTCCGCCGTCCGCATCTCGGGGGTCGCCGACACCCCGGCGTTGTTGACCAGGATGTGCAGCGGGCCGTCCCAATCGGCGACGAAAGCGGCGACGGACCGCTGGTTGGACAGGTCCAGCGGGGCGACCCGGACCAGCCGGTTCGTGGCCGCGGCGCGGACCTCTCGCGCGGTCCGTTCTCCGGCCCGCACGTCCCGCACCGCCAGAGTCACCTCGGCGCCCGCAGTGGCGAGCGCCCGGGCGGTCTCCACGCCGATGCCCGAGGAGGCGCCGGTGACGATGGCGCGCTGCCCGGTCAGGTCGGCACCGGCCACCACGTCGGCGGCGGTGGACCGGGCGTTGAACGGCGTGGTGAGGCGTGTATCAGTCATGATCGAGTTCCTTCGGTGGGTGTCCTCAGGTGGCCGTACCGACGGGCCGTACAGGCGTACGGAGTGCCGGCCGAGCCCTACCCGACGATCGTGCGCGGAGGCCTGCGCGGACGGCCAACACACGCTTCCTGACGTGGCTACAGTCTGTTCCTGTGGGCATGCCCGAGCTGCGACAACTGCGGTACTTCCTGGTCCTCGCGGAGGAGCTGAGCTTCAACCGGGCCGCCACCCGGCTGATGATCGCCCAGCAGTCGCTGTCGCAGCAGATCACCGCCCTGGAACGCGTCCTCGGGGCGAAGCTGTTCGACCGCGACAGCCGTGGCACCACACTGACCGAGATCGGCGCCCTGTTCGTGCCCGAGGCGCGCGCCGTGACAGACCGCGCCGAGCAGGCCGTCGCCGTCGTGGGACGGGCCGTGCGGGGTGAGGTCGGCGCCCTCCGGCTCGCCTTCCTGACCACCGTCGCCAACCACCTCCTGCCCCCGGTGGTCCGGGCGGTCCGCCACCACCTCCCCGACCTGCACCTGGCCACCGAGTCCACCAGCATCGCGCCCCTCGTCCAGGGCGTCCTCGACGGGCGGTACGACGTGGCCTTCACCCGGACCCCGCTCGTTCCCGGCCTGGAGTCGAGGAGACTGACCACTGAACCGGTCTGCGCGGTGCTGCCCGAGGGCCACCCGCTCGCCGGCCGGGCCGAGTTGGCGCTCGCCGACCTGGCGAACGAACCATGGGTCATGACGCCGCGCAGCTCCTGGGAACCCTGGCACCGCGCCTACCAGGACCAGTTCCGGGAAGCGGGGTTCTTGCCGACCGTCGTTCAGGAGGAGGCCGGCGTGCAGAGCCTGCTCGGCCTGGTCGCCGCCGGACTCGGCGTCACCCGGCTCGCCTGCTCGGCGGCGAGTCTGCGCCGCACCGGCGTGGTGTTCGTCCCGCTGACCGGGGCGTACACGCACACGGAGATGGTGTGGTTGGCGGAAAACACCGCGCCCGCCCTGCACCGCTTCCTGGATGTGGTCACCGACCTCGCGGCGACGACCGACCTCACCAGCACCGGCTGACGGCGAGGCGATCGGCTCACCGCGCGAGGTGGTGGGTGGTGCCGGCGGCGACGGCGCGCCAGCCGGAGGTGTGATGACCACGAGATGCGTGCCGCTGGTGGATCCGCGATATCGCAGCGGTGTGACGCCCGCCAGGGCCAGTGGCGGACGGCCGTGTTCACTACCCTTGGCGCGATGAGTCGATCCGCCGCCGCTGGTCGGGCTCCGCTCTGGCGGGACCGGACCTTCGGCACGTACTGGGTCGCCCAGTCGCTCTCGGCGGCCGGCGACTCGTTCGCCTACCTGGCGGTGCCGCTGCTGGTGCTCCAGGCGACCGGGTCGGTGGCACGGATGGGCCTGCTGACCGCCGTCGCGGGCGCGGCGTCCGTCGTCGCCGGGATCTTCGGTGGGGTGCTGGTCGACCGGTACGACCGCCGCACCCTCATGATCGTGGCGGACCTGACCCGACTGGTGCTCTACGCGCTGGTGCCGCTGGCGTGGCTCGCTGGTCCGCAGGTCTGGCTGCTCTTCGTCGTGCTGCCGATCTGCGAGGCGGCCGGCATGCTGTTCCAGGTGGCCGCGGTGACAGCGGTCCGCAACCTCGTCGACTCCGACCGGATCACCGAGGCCAACGGCCGGTTGCAGGCGACGTACGCCGCGGCGGCCGTCCTCGGGCCGCTGCTCGCCGGTGTGGTGGCGGCCCGCTTCGGCCCGGCCACCGCCATCGCCGTGAACGCGGCGAGCTTCGCGCTCTCGGCAGCCGGCCTGTGGCTGATCCGACTGCGCCCCGTCCAGGTGGACGAGGGGGTGGCCCGGCAACGCCCGCTGGTCGAGTTTCTGGCCGGGGCGCGGTTCCTGTGGCGTCAGCCCGTGCTGCGCGCGCTGACCGTCCTGTTGTCGGTCTTCATCTTCCTCACCTACGGGTTCGTCGACGTGCTGATCTACCACGTGACGCACGACCTCGGCGGGTCCGAGGGCACCGTCGGCACGGTGCTCGGCCTGGCGGCGCTGGGCACTGTCGCCGGGGCGCTGCTGGTGGCGCCGCTGCGCCGACGTCGTGGCTTCGGTGCCACCTGGATCGGCGCGCACGCGATCTGCGGTTTCGCGGTGGCGGGGGTCGGCATCGCCACCACAGTGCCCGCGGTCACCACGTTGACCGCTGTGTACCTGTGCTGTCTCAGCGTCGGCGGGATCTGTTCGATGTCCCTGCGGCAGGAGATCACCCCCGATCACCTGCTGGGTCGGGTGACGTCGGCGTTCTGGAGCACGCACTACGCCCTCGGTCCGGCCGGGGCCGTCGTGCTGACCTGGGCCGCCGGCCGGTACGGGGCTCCGGCGGTCACGCTCGTGGCGGGCGCTGGGTGCCTGCTGGTCGCTGTCGGCGGGCTCTTCACCCCGATCCGCCGTGCCGGCGCGGAGCCGGCCGCCGGGCAGCCCGGACTGCGCCCGGCCCCGGCCGGCGGCACCGTTGGTTGAGACGCTATGGAGCTGATGTCCTAAACGATTCAAGCGGTGGGGACGCTCCAGGCGGTGGAAAGATCCGGACGACCCGGCCCGTGGCCGATTCGTTTGTGACATCAGCTCCAAAGGCGCCGACCACCACTGTGGCCTCCTGGGCGAGCGGAGCGGACGCGGTCAGAACTCCTGGTACATCACGTGCAGGCCGACCCGGCCCACTGTGGGGTGACGGAACGCGCCCGGCACGGTGCCGACCACCTCGAAGCCCTCCCGCCGATACAACCGCACCGCCGAACCGTTGCTCTCCACCACCGCGTTGAACTGCATGCCGGCGTACCCCTGGCGGCGGGCCCAGGTCAGGGCGTCGCGGCACAGCGCGGCGCCGACGCCCCGGCCCCGCGCGTCGGCGGCGACCATGAAGCTGGCGGTGGACACGTGAGCGCCCGGCCCGGGCCGGTTGGCGCCCATCTTCGCGGTGCCGAGAACCCGCTCGCCGTCGACCGCCACGACGGTCCGCGCCGGCGCCGCCTCGACCCACATGCCGTACGACTGCTCGGCGGTCATCGCCGGGTCGTAGGGGAACGTCTCCTGTGCCCGGATCACCTCCTCGATGATCGGCCACACCTGCGACCAGTCCCGGTCGACGAACTCCCGAATCAGCACCCGGGGAGGTTAGGCCCCGGCCGGAGCCCTGGACAATCCGTTTATCCGCAGGTGCATCCACGCGGCCTACCCGATGCGAAGCATGGGTCGTGACGAGACGTCACGGATCCGTCGCTTCGACGAAAGGCCCGCTGATGAAGATCGCACGACTTGCCGCCCGGATGGCGGTGGGCGCCCTGGCCACCGCGCTGGCCACCACGGCCATCGCTGTGCCGGCCGCTCAGGCGACCGGCAAGGCCAAGCCGCTCGGCACGAACTCACTCGCCGCGGTGCTCACGAAGGACACCAGCGGTTTCGACCGCAACTCGCGGGACTTCGACGTGCTGACCGCGGCCGTGCTGGCCGTGCTGGAGGCCAAGCCGAACTCTCCGGTGAAGGCGCTCACCGACGGCACCGTGGCGCTGACCGCGTTCATCCCCACCGACGCGGCCTTCCAGCAGTTGGTCCGCGAGATCACGCAGGCCCAGAAGTTGCCGAGTGAGAGCGCGGCCTTCACCGCCGTGGCCGGGCTGGGCATCGACACCGTCGAGTCGGTGCTGCTCTACCACGTTGTCCCGGGCGCCACCATCGATCGCAAGACGGCGGTCCGGGCCGACGGCACGGACCTGACCACCGCGCTCGGCTCGACCGTCGAGGTCGACGTGCGCACCTACCTGTACTTCTTCCGCCAGGTGCGGCTGGTAGACGCCGACACCGACGACCGTGACGCCCGGGTCGTCTCCTACGACGTCAACAAGGGCAACCGGCAGATCGCGCACGTCGTGGACCGGGTACTGCGCCCGATCGACCTGCCCTGACCGCGGGCGGGTGGCGTCCGGCCATGCGCCGGACGCCACCCGCGCCGGCCGGTCAAGCGCCCGGTGCCCCCCCCCCCCG
>NZ_JBEYSL010000505.1:0-4766 GCF_040642735.1 Micromonospora sp. NPDC047753
CCGCGGGCCGCCTCGCCGACCGTCCCGGTGCCTCTCCGGTGTTCCGCGTCGGACCGGTACTGAGCTTCGCCATGCCGGACAAGTACGCGGTCGAGCTCGTTGACCGCGCCCTCTGCTGCGGTCTACTGCTCCTCACCGGCGCCGGCGGCACCCGCGTACGGATCGCGCCACCGCTGACCATGGAGCCGCTTTTGCTCGACCGGGCCCTCGCTCATGTAGTCGAGCTGGTCGATGCGCTGCTCGAGGGCAAGTGAGCGACCGGGTGGCCGGCACCGGCAGCCGTCTTCCGGACTTCGCCCGCTCGCGTGCCGTACTGATCGGCGCGCACACCTACACCGATCCCGAACTGCCCGATGTGCCGTCCATCCGGCGCAACGTCGACCGGCTCGCCACCCTATTGCGCGACGAACGGCACAGTGGATTCGACGAGACCACCTGCCGTACGGTCGACAACCCGGAAACCGTCGACGAGCTTCTCAGCCCGATCGCCGAAGCCGCCTCCACCGCCAACGACGTCCTAGCCGTCTACTTCTCCGGGCACGGCATTCTTGTCGGCGAGGATCTGACCTTGCATCTCGCGGTAGGTGGAACTCGGATCGGCCGCTTCTGGACCTCTGCGGAGTTCGCCCAGGTGGCGCGCATCATCAACGGTTCATCAGCCACAACCAAGGTGGTCATCCTCGACTGCTGCTACAGCGGCCGAGTGCTGGGTCAGGTGCTCAGCGACGCCGGCACCGGCGGGGTCGAGCAGGCCGACGTCGAAGGCTCGTACGTGATGACCTCTACGTCCGCCACCAAGCCGGCGCTCGCACCCGACAGCGAGCTGTACACCGCCTTCACCGGTCAGTTGATCAAGGTCTTCGAGGAAGGGCTCGGCACTGCCGGCGAGCTGCTACCGCTGATCGTGGCCTTCGATGCGGTAGCCGCACGCATGGCCCGGCGCGGTCACCCTGCACCGCAGCAACGCCACCGCAATCAGGGCGGTGCACTGGCCCTGGTCCGCAACCCTCGCTTTCGTGCGCCGGCCGGTGCCCGCCCACCGATCTCCGATGTCCCGCTCCGCGCACCGAAGCGCGCGAAACGGCTCGAGGAGCCGACATCAACGATCGTGCTCAGCGCCGACCGATGGGGCACCGGTGAGATGCCGGCGGCGGTGGCCGGAGCGGACGTGGACCCCGGCCCGGAGGAGCTCTTCGCTCTGCCGCCCGAGGAGGCGAGTGCGGAGGCCACGGCCACACCGCAGCGGATACCCGATGTCGGGGCCGCCCTGCGTGACCTGGACCGTGCCGTGGTGGTGGGGCCGCCGGGCAGCGGAAAGAGCACGTTGTTGCTGACCGTGCTCGCCGGTCGGACCGATGATGACCCGATCCCGGTGCTGGTGCCGCTCCAGCAGTTCACCGGCCGGCACACTGACGGCCATCGGCAGCGATTCGCCCAGTTCGTCGCCGACTTGACCCGTCAGCAGGCGGCCGGGGCCGACCGTTCTGCCGTCCGTCTGTTGATCGACGGCCTGGATGAGCTTCCCCACAATGTCGCGGGCGAGGCCCTGCGCACAGAGGTTCTGGACCTCCTGGCCACCCGCCCGCGCTGGTTGCTCACCACCCGCTCACCAGCGGGGGTTCCGGCTGTCACCGCGCGGGCCCAGATCTTCCACCTGCGCGAGCTCGATCCGCCGCAGATACGTGACATCCTCGTCCTGCACGGCGGCGCAAAAGCGGGGAGCGAGGCCTGGTATCGCGTCGGCGGCGACGATCGAATCATCGCGCTGTGGCAGCGGTTCGCCGACGCGGGGCACCCCGAGGCGTTCTGGGCAGAAGGACGTGGCCTCTCCGGACTGACCGATCCGGCGGAGAGCGAGACTCTGCACCGAGTGGCGGGATCCTCGTCACTGCTCCGACTCTGCCGCAACCCGTACCTCGCCTATCTGGTCGCGAAGCTGTACCTGCTCGAGGGCGACTTGCCGAGCGCCCGCGCCGAGTTGCTGGATCGATTCGTGTGGGCGCTGCTGCGTAAACACGCGAGCCGCACCGGTACGGCGGGCAACGCGGCGGCGGTGCATCAGGCGATGAGACCGCTGGCGTACGCAATGAACAAGGCCGGTGTGCTGGTCCTGAGCCACGCCGACGCTCGCATCCTGATCGGCGATCGCCAGGCCGACAGCTATCTGCAGGCCGCCGTGGATGCCGGTGTGCTGCGACTGGGTCTTAACCGAATCAGCTTCGCGCATCGGCTGATACGCGACGTCTTCGCGTATGTCTGCCTGCGGTCCGCGATGGACCTCGACCTCGACGCCGAGGAGTTCTTCCCGCGCGACGCCTGGTGGGTGCCGAACGACTGGCTGGCCCCCGCGGCCCTGCTGGGCGACGCTGTCCAGCCGGTCGACCGGGTGGCGCGCTGGCTGGCGCCGGCCGAGCCGGTGCTGGCTCTCCGGCTCGCCCTGACTGCGGGCGCCCAGCGCCGCACCCCAGCCGAGCTGGACGCAGACACCCACTCCGCCATCGTGCGGGCCTGCCGTAACCGGGAGAGCGACCCGCACCCAGCGGGACGTGCCCATACATGGCGCGTGCTCGGACAGCTCGGCGCGGACCGGCGCCGGGGCGTCGGATGCGGACCGGACGGGCTGCCGGACATCACCTGGGTCCGAGTGCCCGGCATGGATCTGCAGATCGCGAAATACCCGGTCACCAACGCACAGTTCGAGGCCTTTCGCTCGGCGCCGGACGGCCGGGACGGTTCGTCCGGCCGATTCGCCGACGATCCGCACGCACCCCGAGAATCGGTGACCTGGTACGAGGCGGCGGCTTTCGCCGAGTGGTTGGGGCGGCGCACCGGCTCCACGGTCGGCCTGCCCACCGAGCGGGAATGGCACGCGGCCGCCCGTTCGGCTCTGGGCCTGCCGTTTCCCTGGGGCGACTGGCAGCCGGGCAGATGCAACACCCGGCCCTCCTCGATCGGGCGAACGTCACCGGTGGGCATCTTTCCGGAAGGCGCGGCTGCCTGTGGCGCCGAGGATCTCTGCGGGAATGTCTGGGAGTGGTGTCTGCCCGATGACCCAGCGGTCGGCGTCGCGACGGTCCGGGGTGGTTCCTGGGCCGACTACACACACCACGCCCGGGTCGACTTCTCCGCTAGCCACTCAATGAGCACCGCGCTCGATTCGATCGGGTTCCGCCTTGTGCGCCGCTCCTACGGGGCGGCCGGGGAAAGGAGGCATCTTGACCGTCTATCGACACCTGCCAGTGCACGCCTTTCAGACAAGTCTGGAGACACTGCGCGGCCATCACTGGCGGTACTTCACCGACGTGTATCAGGGCTGTCAGTTCAGCTGCGCCTACTGCCTCTACCGAGGTCCCTCCGACTACGGGGCACACGTACGGCCGATGACCGCCGGGCCGGTAAGCCTGGACCGCGCGGTGTCTCAGCTTGACGGCATCGTCGACATCGGAGCGACGACAGACCCGTACCAGGCGATCGAAGAACAGCAGGAACGCACCCGAGAACTGCTCCGCCAAGTGCTCGCCGACGAGCAACCGATCTTTCTGCTCACCCGTGGCACTCTTGTCGAGCGGGACGCAGACCTGCTGGTCCGACTCGCCGAACGCGGTCTGGTCGAGGTCTGTTTCTCGCTCATCACTCTCGACCCGTACACGACTGATGTGTTGGAAGGCCGTACGCCTCCACCGCTGGAGCGGCTGGCGGCAGCTCGTCGCCTCGCCGACCGGGGGATTCCGGTCTCCTTCCATGTGGCCCCCCTTATCCCCGGCCTGGACAGCGAGGCCGGGCTGCGCGATCTGGTCGAGGCGATGGCCCGAGCCGGTGCTCAGCACGTGTTCGGTGCGGTGCTGGGGGCACGCCCTGGTTTCTGGCCGACATTGCTGGGGCTGCTCGACCGGGTGGCCCACTTCCACGATCGCGCCCTGTTCCGGGCAGGCTATCCCGACGACCTGGAACTGCGCGGGCAGGACGGCGCGGTGATCGGCTCCGCCGAGGTGGTGACGACCTGCAGCAAACAGCTGCGTGCCGCTTGCGACGCGGCCGGCCTACCGTTCGTCTCGGAGACGGTGCCCGGCCTGACCTCGACCGTCCTCTCCTCGGGCATCTATCGCTGGAAGATGCCCACCGTCCACGACATGGCCGACTGGGTAAGCAACCAGCGGCGCGGGATCACCCACCATGCCTTCGAGGAAGGGTTCTACCGAGCTTTCGCTCCGGACGAGGCGCTGCGCGCACTCGTCGCCGGCCTTTGGAGAGACGGCACGCTCTTCGCCAACACCTCACTCGCCGGCCAGATCATTGACGGCCAGATGACGTACGCGGACACCGGGCGCCTGCACGTAGAAGCCATGCGAACCCTGACCGTGCGGCGCAACGGTGGTGTGGCATGACGTTCTCCATCGCCGCTGTCGACCACGCGACCGGCGAAATCGGCGTGGCCGTCGAGTCCAAATACCTCGCGGTTGGATCCATCGTTCCGTTCGCGCGGGCCGATGTCGGGGTGATCACGACCCAGTTCTTTGCCAACCCTCGGTTCGGCAACCTCGGCCTGGACCTGCTCGAGGACGGTGTAACGCCGGAAGAGGTCATCGAGCGGCTGCTCTTCGCTGACGAGCACCGGGTCCGCCGGCAACTCGCGGTGCTGAGCGCGGACGGCACGGTCGCCTCCTACACCGGGGCCAGGAGCCGGTGACCTTCGCGCACCCGCTGATGCGCAACGCCCTGGAGAAGACCCTGGGTGTGCCGTTGTTCCAGGAGCAGCTGATGCAGCT
>NZ_JBEYSL010000506.1:0-4722 GCF_040642735.1 Micromonospora sp. NPDC047753
CGTGCCCGGCCTCCCGGTCCCGGACGCCGGCCGGAGGCGGGGCGGTGTCCGCGCCGGGTTCGCCTACCTGCGACCGGGGCCAGCCACCCCCGGGAGGGTGACCGGCCCCGGTCGATCAGAGCAGTGGGTCAGGCGACGGTGACGGCAACCTCGTTGACGCCTCGGCCGGCAGTGACGGCGGTGTCGCCGTTGCCGTGCCGGGACAACGCCCGCAGCGTCCAGGAACCCGGTGCGGCGAAGAACCGGAACTGCCCGGCGGACGAGGTGACCACCTCGGCGGTGAACTCACCGGTCGAATCGAGCAGCCGGACGTACGCGCCGGGCACCGGCTCGGCCTCGGCGGAACGGACGATGCCGGTGATCACGGTTTCCTTCTCCAGGTCCAGGCTGGCCGGCAGCGGCGCGGCCTGGTCCGGTGCGGCGCAACCCGCGGCGGTGGGAAGAGTCATGATCATGCCTCCCCGGGTTCGTCGCCGAGCGCGACCGGCACACCGACCAGCGAGCCGTACTCGGTCCAGGAGCCGTCGTAGTTCTTGACGTTGCGGTGACCCAGCAGCTCCTGGAGCACGAACCAGGTGTGCGACGAGCGCTCACCGATCCGGCAGTACGCGATGGTCTCCCTGCCGTCGTCGAGCCCCGCGTCGCCGTAGATCCTGCGCAGCTCGTCGTCGGACCGGAAGGTGCCGTCCTCGTTGGCCGCCTTGGACCACGGCACGCTGATCGCGGTGGGGATGTGGCCGGCCCGCTGCGCCTGCTCCTGCGGCAGGTGGGCGGGGGCGAGCAGGCGACCGGCGAACTCGTCCGGGCTGCGCACGTCGACCAGGTTCTTGGTGCCGATCGCCGCGACGACCTCGTCGCGGAACGCCCGGATGGAGGTGTCCGGCTCCTGCGCGACGTACTGCGTCGCCGGGCGGGACACCGCGTCGGTGACGAGCGGACGGGCGTCCAGCTCCCACTTCTTACGGCCGCCGTCGAGCAGCTTCACGTCCCGGTGGCCGTAGAGCTTGAAGTACCAGTAGGCGTACGCGGCGAACCAGTTGTTGTTGCCGCCGTACAGGACGACGACGTCGTCGTTGCTGATGCCCCGCTCGGAGAGCAGCGCCTCGAACTGCGACTTGTTGACGAAGTCCCGGCGGACCTGGTCCTGGAGGTCCGTCTTCCAGTCAATCTTGATGGCGCCGGCGATGTGGCCGGTCTCGTAGGCCGAGGTGTCCTCGTCGACCTCGACGAAGACGACGCCCGGGGCATCGAGGTTCTTCTCGGCCCACTCGGCCGAAACGAGTGCGGTGTCGCGACTCATCGAATCACTCCCTGGTGAGGATGGATGGTGAGCCAACGCGCGGAGATCGATGGATGCAACTGTCGCACCACGCGCGGGACCCAGCGGAAGGACGGGATCACGGGTTCGTGCGACGGCGCCGCTGCCGGGCGTTCGGTGGGATGACCGGAGGGTGTGAGAACCCCGTGCCGGTGGCCGCCGTCAGGCGGCCGGAGACAGCCCCGCCGTCAGATGACGGGGCGACACAGGCAGGTGGCCACGCGGCACAGGTCGACCGCGCGCCGTTTGGTGAGGTGGGTCCCCATGGCCAGGGAGCTTACCAGCCAGTGACCGTGCTGCCACTGGGCCGACCACCATCCGGGAATCGCCGGGATCGCCGGGGATTCCGGCGTCCCACCGCGCCTCCGGCGTCAGCCAGCGGAGTTGATCGGGACGTTCTTCGCGTCGACGGTGACCGCCAGCCCCTCCGGCAGCGGACGGACCTCGCGGACCGCGAGCTGGAACGGCAGCTCCGGCAGGGGAACATCGATGGAGATGCTCTTGGCGTAGTTGCTCAGGAAGGCCCGGGCCAGCGGCAGGTTCGGCAGACCGGCGGCGTCCAGGTCGTTGAACCGCAGGGCGACAGCGCCGTTGTCGGCGACCGTGACGTCGGCGGTGCCGCTGATGGTGAGCTTCTGACCGAGGATGTCGGCCGGGGCCGTGACGGTGAGCTTGCCGTTCTGCTCGCCGAGCGTGAGGCCCGGGCGCTTCAGCAGCGCGGCCAGACTCTCGTAGCTGATCGTGCCGGCGCCGTTGACGGTGTCCGCCACGATGTCACCCTGGCCGGTGCGCAGGGTGTCCAGCGAGGCCCGCACCTTGCGGGCGGTCACGTCGAGCACCGGGAGCCGAACGGCTTCGCCCTCGACCGGGGCCTGCACGTCCCGCAGGTTGATGGTGATCCGCTGGTAACGGCCATCCAGCACCTGGGTGAGGAACGGGGTCCCGCCCACCTCCACCTCAGGAGCGGCGGACTGCGCGCCCTGCTTGGTGATCTCCTGGCGGACACGGTCGGCGATCATCCGCTCGGCGACCCCGACCGCGACCCGGTCGGCGACCACCAGCAACCCCGCCAGCAGCAGGAGCAGCACGAACAGCCCGATGAGCAGCTTGCGGCCACGCCGTCGGGGTCGCGCCTGGTCCACCGGATAGTCCTGCGCCACGCCGCCTCCTGTCTCCGCCCGTCGCGCCGCGACGGGTCGTTCATACCGACGCCGCAGGGCGGCGCACCCGTAGGTACCCGACCGGCCCAGCGCTCAACCGCGACTCAGAGGAGAAGCATGCACATGGCGTACGCGGCGGGCGCCGCCAGGGCGAAGCCGCCGAGCGGGCCCTGCATGTGCCGGGCCACCCACATCGTGGGCGGTTCACCGGCCATCAACCGGCCCGCCTCCGCGTACCCCACGGCGAGATCGGAGAGGACGGCGGTGACCGCCGCGACCAGGCCGATCACGGCGGCCCGGGTCGGCGTGAAGGGAGCCACCAGGTAGCTGCCGAGGAGGGCGCTGGTCAGCGTGCCGACCATCGCGCCGGCCACCACGCCGGCGGCGCCCCGGGGCACCTGCGGTGCGAGCCGGGGCCAGGGCAGGACGGCGTCGGTGAGCCGGGCGACGGTGAGCGCGACACCGCTCGCGGTCAGGCAGACGGTGATCGCCTGCGTGCCGGCCGGGATCCGGCTGAGCACGATCAGGGTGCCGAAGGCCACCACCCCGACCACGATGAGCAGTGTGGAACCGACGGAGTCGGTGACCCGGACCCGGTCGACGCGACGAACCAGTTGGCCGAGCACCGCGGCGAGGAACCCACCGGCGGCCAGGTAGCCCAGCGGCGCCAGGCCGGCGACGTCGGTCTGCACCGCCGCGATGTCGACCAGCGCCGCGACAACGGCGCTGATCCCGGCGACCACCAACAGCGCGGGCGGACGCATCGCCATCGTCCAGGCGAGCACGAAGAGCAGTTGGACGCCGAAGATGATGAAGGCGAACGGCAGCCGGTGACCGGGACCCGACGTCTGCGCGCCGAGCACCAGGCCGACGCCGAGCAGGGCAGCGAAGCCGGCGATGGTCAGCGCCAGTTGACGGTGCACCGCGACCGGGGGAACGACCTCCTCTTCCGGCTCGTCGATCTCGTCTTCGGATCGGCGGGCCGGCTCGCCGGAGCGGCGGGCACGGCGGGGCCCACCTCGTTCGCGGCGGTCGCCATCGGTGGTGGCCGGACCGGTACGCGGCGCGGGCGGTTGGCCGCGCGTCGCTGCGGCGGCCGGACCCGGTTGGGGCCCGGCGGGCCACGATTCGCGGCCGGCCTCGGGCGAGGTGGAGGGAAACACGACCCGATCGTGCCAGACCGACGGCCCGACGCGGTGGTCAAGGGTTTCAGCGACGTTAAAAACCGGGCCACGATCAGGGGCAAGCTAGACAAACGGGAAATGGCCTGACGGCGCGGCCGAGGCGATCGGTTAGGCTCAACGCGTTACCCGCCCGTCAGCGACGCCGGGACCACGCAATTTCTCAGCGCACTCCTTGAAGAGTGCGACTGGTCGCGTGCGGCCTTGCGCCGCCGGGACGGAGGTGATCGTGGAGATCCTGCTGCTGGTGACCGCGCGCGCAGGAGAACCGTCGGCTGTGCTGCCGGCGCTCGACCTGCTACCGCACTCGGTCCGCACCGCGCCGCGTGACGTTCGCACCCTGGTCGCGGGCCCTAGCCCCGACGCGGTGATGGTGGATGCCCGATCGGAGTTGAGCGAGGCCCGGGCGACCTGCCGGATGTTGCACGCCACCGGGCTCGGCGTGCCGTTGGTCGCGGTGGTGACCGAGGCCGGCCTGATCGCACTCAACGCCGACTGGGGCGTCGACGACGTCATCCTCGCCTCGGCCGGCCCCGCCGAGGTCGAGGCACGGCTGCGGCTGGCGGTGGGCCGGCTGAGCAACGCGACGGCTGGCGCGGGTGGCTCGATCCGGGCCGGCGAGTTGACCATCGACCCGGACACCTACGCGGCCAAGCTCAAGGGCCGTCCGCTCGACCTCACCTACAAGGAGTTCGAGCTGCTCAAGTTCCTGGCTCAGCACCCGGGCCGGGTGTTCACCCGGGACCAGCTCCTGCGCGAGGTCTGGGGCTACGACTACTTCGGCGGCACCCGCACGGTGGACGTGCACGTCCGGCGACTGCGCGCCAAGCTCGGCTCGGAGTACGAGTCGATGATCGGCACCGTTCGCCAGGTCGGCTACAAGTTCGTCGTGCCCCCGTCGCGGTCGCTTGTCGAGGCGGAGCACGCGCCCCTGCCGGTCTGATCCGGAGACGACTCCGGGCGATTTCCCATATGCCCTTTTTGCGCAGCTCGGCAGCTCTATTCTGACTGCCGGGTTTGTCGGAGACTGACCGCGGCGGCGACGCTGCTCGGGTAGGTCCGT
>NZ_JBEYSL010000507.1:0-4696 GCF_040642735.1 Micromonospora sp. NPDC047753
AGGTGGGCCAGCCGCGCCGGCGGCGCCGCGCGCAGCGCCCGCTCGTCGGCGATCAGCTCGGCCGCCGAGGGCGCGTCCGGTGCCCAGGCCACCCCGAGCCGGCGCGCCCACCGGCCGTCCGTGCCGAACCCACGCCCGCCCACCACCACCGGGACGTCCGAGCGGCGGCAGGCCTCGATCATGCGGTGGGCGTACGGCAGGCGCATTGGCAGCGCGCACGCCAACGCGACCGCGTGCGCGTCGTGGCGGTGCAGGTACGACACGAGGTGCGCCGCGGGGACGCTGGCGCCCAGGAAGGTCACCTGCCACCCGCGTAACCGCAGCACCTCGGCCACCAGCCGGGGCGGCAACGCGTGCCACTCGCCGTCCATGCAGGCGACCACGACCCGGCCGTTGATCGGCTGCGGTCTCGCGTGCGCGGAAACCGCCGCCACCACCTGCTCGCTGATGTGGGTGGCCGCGTGCTCCTGGGCGACGCTCCACTCGTTGCGGGCCCACCGCTCACCCACCTCGGACTGCGCGGGCGCGACCAGGTCGAGCAGCACCCGCTCCGCTGGGACGCCCGCGTCGAGCAGACCGATCGCCAGGTCGGTCGCGGCGTACTCGTCGGCGTCCGCGAGATGCTCCAGATATCCGGAGTACGCCTCGCCGAGGTCATTGCTGGCCGTGGCGGCGGTCACGCGTCAGGCTCCCTCGTGTGGTCGACGCCGGCGGGCACCGAGTGCAGGTGCCGTGCCCCGCGCCCGCCCAGGCCGGCCGCCCGCAGCGCCAGCACGGCGATGTCGTCGTGGTCGCCCTGTGCCAGCCAGTCGCAGGTGATCTGCTCGACCCGTTCGGCGAGGGCCGGGGCGGGCATCCGATGGCAACCGGTCAGCGCGCTGATCAGCCGCTCCGGGCCGAACTGCTCGTCCCCGCGCCGGCCGCCCCGGGCCTCGGTCACCCCGTCGCTGTAGAGCAGGCAGGTCTCGCCCGGCGCCAGCCGCACCGTCACCTCGCCGACGCGGGGGTCGGGCACCACCCCGATCAGCATGCCGCGCAACGGCACCGTCTCCACCTCACCGGTGGCGCGCAGCACCAGTGGTGGCAGATGCCCGCCGCCGGCCATGGTGAGGGTGAGGCCGCCGTCGCGCTCCGGGCGGGCCACGCCGAGCACGATGGTGGCGAAGCGGCCCTCACCGTGCGCCTGGGTCGTCTCCAGCAACGCGTCGTTGAGCAGCCGCAGCAACCGCGCCGGGTGCGACTCCAACCGGTGCAGCGCCTGCAGACACTGGCGCAGCTGGCCGGTGAAGACGGCGGCTTCGACGCCCTTGCCCGACACGTCGCCGAGGAAGAACACCGAACCCCCGTCGGGGAGCCGGTGCGAGCCGTAGAAGTCGCCGCCGATGCGCAGTCCCGACTGCGCGGGCCGGTACGCGGTGCCCCACTGCACACCGGTCGCCTCGACCGGCTCGACCGGCAGGAGGCTGGCCTGGAGGGTGTCGGCCACCTCGGCCTGGTCGCGGTAGAGCAGCGCGGTGGTCAACGCCGCGCCCGCGCGGGCCGCGAACGCGCGGACCAGCTCCACGTCGTCCTCGTCGTACCAGCGGCTGGCGCGACGGGCCACCAGCAGCACACCGACCGGCGCGTCGCGTCCCGGCAGCGGAACGACCCGGGCGGCGCTGTCGGTGCCGGCCAGCCCCGGCAGCCAACCGGCGTCGACCGCCTGCTCGACCAACCAGTCCACCGCGTGCGGCTCTGCCCCGGTCAACCCGTCGGCGATGGCGGTCGGCAGCTCGCCGCCAGCCAGTACGCCGCTGTCCACAGTCGGCACCTCGTCGTCGGTGCGTGTGGCCCGCCACCAGCGGGCGCGCCCGGCCTTCGGGGCGAGGACCAGCACCGCCACCTCGGCCAGGGTCGGCACGGCGAGTCGGACGACAGCGGCGGCAGCCCGGTCCGGGTGCAGTGGGTTGCCCAGCTTGTCGCCGACCACGGCCAGGAACGCCGAGCGAGCCCGTTCGGCGAGCAGCGCGTCGGCGCGGCTGACGCTGTCGGTGACGTCCTCGACGTACCAGCAGCAGCGGTCACCGGAGAGCGGCACCTGGCGCGCGGTGAGCCGGCGCCCGCGATGAGTGAAGCCCCCGGGGACACCGTCACTCAACCCGGGCACACCGGCCGCGCCGAGCAGCTCGCCGGGAGTCACCTCGGGCAGCAACCGCTCAGCCACCGGGCTGACGTGCCGCACGACGCCATCGGCGTCGCAGACCACCAGCCCTTCCCGGAAGTGCTCGACGACTTCCAACCAGTCGGGCGTGGCCTGCCCCCGGTCGGGTGCCAACGGCGGTAGGGCCGCGGTGGGGCGGCGAACGTCGGCGGACCACGCCGAGGGTCGTGTCGTGCTCGGCGTGGAGAGCCGTCCGTCGCCCGGGTCCCAGTCCCTGACGTCGGAAGCAGTCACCAGCTGAGCCTCACTCCTTTGTCGTTCACCGAACCCGTGCCGGAACCGGCGTCTACGGTCAAAACTTTCCCGTCACCCTACGCCGGAACCCGGAAAGCGGCATCTCACGGTCGGTGGCCGGCACCGCCACGGCGGGGCGTCGGACGAGGAACACGGGGGCGCGTCACCGCTCCCGCTTTGCGTTTTGTGGCTCGACAAGGAGAATGGCGGGATGCCCGACCAGCTGTTGACCATCGAGACAATCCGGCTCGGCGCCGGGAGCGTCCGACTCCGGCTGGCCGGCGAACTCGACTACGACAGCGCACCGGAGCTGATCGCCGCGGCGGCCGGGCTGCGCGGCGGCGACGACGCTCCGGTTCTGGTCGACCTGACCGGGGTTACCCTCTGCGATTCCTCAGGGCTCAGCGCGTTGCTGGTGGTGCACCGCGCCGCCGGGGCGATCCGACTGACCGGGGTCAGCCCTCAGCTTCAGCGGATGCTGGACCGCACGGGCCTGACCGAGTTGCTGGCCGAGGCGTACGCCGACGACGAGGTGCGCGCCACCGGCTGAGCCTCCGGCCACCCCGCACCGGACGGGGTGGCCCCCGACCCTGGGACCTGGGGTCGGGGGCCGGAGGAATGTCTAGGGTGCCGTCATCGGCTGGAGCCGGGGGCCGTCCTCACGCAGCTCGCCGATCGGGGCCGGGTCGACGTCCTCGGGCTCCCCCGAATCGGGCGTCTGGTACAGGTAGCGGACGAACTGCCCACCCGCCTCGTTGTCGTCCGCGCCGGGCCACTGACCGATGCAGTCCATCCCGATCACCTCGCGGCCCGTTCCGTCGGCCTCCTCCACCAGCGCCCACAGGCTCACCGGGTAACACCTGGTGACCTCGGGTGTGAGTTGCCAGCGGGCGTACCAGCCGGGTCGAGCGGGGACGATCTCGACAACTTCCTTCATGACGACCTTCCTTCCGCGTACCTCGGAAGAACTCCGGTCCTGAGCCGATCGTGCGGGCCGTGCGGGTGAGCACCCCTCACCCCCGCCGGATGAAGCGTGGCGCAGGTTGGTCCGACCCGGCCGGCGGCCTCCGTTTCCTTCTCGGGGACGGCGGGAAGGCGACTGGCGCAGCCACGATCCCCAGCGGAAGGGATGCCACCATGCGCAAGCAGATGGAGGGCGACAACCAGAGGCGCCGGGCCCTGGCCCGGCAGGCCCGGGAACAGAATCGCCAGCCCAGCGAGATCGGCGCCAGCCTGAGCGCGTCCAAGCAGCTCACGAGCCTCGACGCGGGTAAGCGGGCGGGCCCACCAGCGGCCGGACCGCGCAAGTCGGACACCACGCGCGGGGGGCCGGCACCGCCGCCGGTCGGTAGCGCCGACAACCCGCGACCGCAGCCGTCCCCGCCGAGCGGCGCGGCCGGTGTGAACAGCATGGGCTACCACGACCTGGTCGACGAGGTTCGGCGTCGCGCCGGGGTCGACTTCAAGACCGCCAAGGTGGGCACCGAGGCGACAGTTCTGGTCCTCGCGTTCGCCCTGGAGGCCGCCGAGCGGCAGCGGCTGCTCGCCGCGGTGCCGGCGTCGCTGCACGACGTGCTGCCGGTAGACGGCATCGAGCGGCACCAGGACCTGCCCGGCTTCCTGGCCGAGGTGGGCCGGATCAGCGGCAACACCCCGGAGCAGGCCCGTTACCAGGCGGAGGCGACGATCGCCGCGCTCGCCGAGCAGGACGGCGACCTGGTTGAGTCGTTGCACGTACCCGACGGGTTGCGCGACCTGCTGAACCCGCCGGAGGCCGGCGGCGGCCTGGTGGGCGCCTCCACCACCACACCCACCCTGGACGCCGACGAGATCAGCGCGGCGCTTTTCGACCTGCCCTACTGGTCCGGCGACAGCCAGGGCCTCTACCGGGTGGTCGCGCTGCCGCCCGACAACCTGGACCGGGTTCTCGCCCGGCTCGACCGGCTTCGCCAGGACAACGGCCGCGGCCCGAGCATCGGACGTCCGGGCGACACGGCCGCCGTGTTGACAGTGCGAACCAACCAGGCCAACGGGGTCACCGCGCTCGACGTGGACCTCGCCCGCCAGATCGACGACGCGATCGACGAGGTGGGGGCCGGGATGGCCGGCGGCTGACCGGCCACCACGACACCGTCGGGCCGGCGGAGCGGGGACGAGCCCGCTCCGCGGTCGACAACGAGATCCCGTCACCCGCTGCCGGCGTGCTGAGCCGGATCGTGGTCGGCGAGGACGAGACCGCCGAGGTCGGCAGCGAGCTGGCCG
>NZ_JBEYSL010000508.1:0-4691 GCF_040642735.1 Micromonospora sp. NPDC047753
GGCGGCGGCACCCAGGGCGCCGGTCGGGGTCTGCTCGGGGTACGCAGGCGCGCCGAGCGGCTCGGCGGCACGTTCTCCGCCGGCCCGCGTGCCGGTGGTGGCTTCACCGTACGGGCTGTCCTGCCCGCGCCCGAGGAAATGATCGGATGATCGGCCGACTGCGGGGCTTCCCCGATGGGGTACTGCGGAAATAGGGTGGGGGTCGGCGACCGTGCTGGTGGCCGGTGACCCGGTGGGAGGCGCAACCCGCCGGGCTCAGGTGTGCTCCGCACCCACCGGTGACCGTTCGGGTGCCACGCACGTCCGGTCACCCTCGCCCCGGTCCGCACAGGAATCCCCATCACATCAGGGGAGAAGGACAATGGCGCGACCCATCACGCTCTTCACCGGCCAGTGGGCCGATCTTCCGTTCGAGGAGGTCTGCCGGCTCGCCTCCGAGTGGGGCTACGACGGTCTGGAGATCGCCTGCTGGGGCGACCACTTCGAGGTCGACAAGGCGCTCGCCGACGACTCGTACGTCGAGCGCAAGAAGGAAACCCTCGCGAAGCACAACCTTGAGGTCTTCACGATCTCCAACCACCTGGTCGGTCAGGCGGTCTGCGACCACCCGATCGACGAGCGGCACCAGGACATCCTGCCCGGCCGCATCTGGGGCGACGGGGAGCCCGAGGGGGTTCGCCAGCGGGCCGCCGAGGAGATCAAGGACACCGCGCGGGCGGCGGCGAAGCTCGGAGTGAAGACTGTCGTCGGCTTCACCGGTTCGTCGATCTGGCACACCCTCGCGATGTTCCCGCCGGTGCCGCCGTCGATGATCGAGCGCGGCTACCAGGACTTCGCCGACCGGTGGAACCCCATCCTCGACGTGTTCGACGAGGTGGGAGTGCGGTTCGCGCACGAGGTGCACCCCAGTGAGATCGCGTACGACTACTGGACGACGAAGCGGACGCTGGAGGCGATCGGCAACCGGCCCGCGTTCGGGCTGAACTGGGACCCGTCGCACTTCGTGTGGCAGGAGCTGGACCCGGTGAACTTCATCTTCGACTTCGCCGACCGGATCTACCACGTGGACTGCAAGGACGCGAAGGTGCGTACCGGCGATGGCCGGCGTGGCCGGCTCGCCTCGCACCTGCCCTGGGCCGACCTGCGGCGCGGGTGGGACTTCGTCTCCACCGGCCACGGCGACGTGCCCTGGGAGGACTGCTTCCGCGCGTTGAACGCGATCGGCTACACCGGCCCGATCTCGGTCGAGTGGGAAGACGCCGGAATGGACCGGCTGGTCGGCGCTCCGGAGGCGTTGCAGTTCGTCCGCCGGCTCGCCTTCGACGCACCGAGCGCCGCCTTCGACGCGGCGTTCAGCAGCAAGGACTGACCGCGCGTCGGACAGACCACGGGCCGGTCGCCCTGCGGCGACCGGCCCGTCGACGTGCGATTGGTCAGAGCGTGCTGGCGTTCGTGCCCGAGCCGGACGGCTTGGTGCGGGGGTTCGTGGACGACGGCGACCCGGAGGTCGTGCCGACCGTGCTGGTGCCCGCCTTGGCGCCCACAGTGGCGGGCGTGCCGGCGAACGCGTCGTCGGCGGCGGTCAGCTCCTGCTTGCCGGTGCTGCCGTTGCCGTTGCCCAGCTTCTCGCCCAGTTTGGTCTGGCCGAGCTTGTCCTTGCCCTCGCTGTAGAGCTTGTTGGCCTGGGCCTGTGCCACCCCGGCCGCCTCCTGGACGGTCGGGTGGTCAAGCACCTTGCGGCCCCGGACCACGAGCTCTTCGTACTTCTCCCGGCCGGCACGGGCGCCCAGGACGAATCCCGCAGCCAGCCCGCCAAGAAACATGATCTTTCCGCGCATGGCGGCTCCTTCCGTACCTGACGCGCCGTCACCCCGGCGAGTTGCCCCGTCGGAAGGCGACCTGTTCGCGCCTGCGTCCTCTGTCCGCAGCTAACTACCCATCCTGCTCCCCGCTCAAGCATGGTTGTGCCGGGATGGCGATTTACCCTGTTTGTCAATGCGTCGCGGACCCTGACCTGCGCCTCTTGATCAACCGGCGCCGGGGTGGAACCCACTGGACCGCCACCGGGGAAAGTCCTGTACTCTTGTCCCGTCGCACGGCGTCGGCGAGATCCGATGTCAGGCGGTGCACGATCCCCTGTAGCTCAATTGGCAGAGCAGCCGGCTGTTAACCGGCAGGTTATTGGTTCGAGTCCAATCGGGGGAGCTTCTCCGCCCAACGCCCGTCGGCCCCAGGCCGACGGGCGTTCTTCGTATCTGCCCCCATCCGCAGGGTCGATCATGCAGTTGTGGTGCCGGTTGCACCCTGCTTTGCGCATTTCATCCACCACCACAACTCCTTGATCGACGCTGACGGTATGCCGGATTCGCGCTGCCTCGACGGGTTTGGGCGGCAGGATGGGCGATGGTGGCCGCGCTCAGAGCGCGTCGAACCTTGGGGTGTGAGGGGCGGATGTCCGGACGAGGCGGCAGGGCCACGCTGATCGCGGTGGCGGTCGTGCTGGCCTGGTTGGTGATCGGCGGCGTGTCCGGCCCGTACGCGGGACGCCTCAGCGAGGTCGCCACCAACGACAACGCCGCCTTCCTGCCCACCGACGCCGAGGCGACCCGAGCCCAGGACCTCGCCAGCGAGTTCGTCGACAGGCAGACCATCCCGGCTCTGGTCGTCTACGAGCGGCCCACCGGGATCACCGACGCGGACCGGCAACGGGTGAGCGCCGACGCCGCCCGGTTCGCCCAGATCCCCGGAGTGGTCACCCCACTGCCCCCGCCCATCCCGAGCGAGGACGGCCAGGCACTCCAGGTCGTCGTACCGGTGGACGACGCCGAGGGCGAGGAGATCGGCACCGTCGTCGAGCAACTGCGCGACATCACCGGCGGAGACCGGGACGGCCTCACCGTGGACGTCTCCGGCCCGGCCGGTCTGCTCGCCGACCTGATCGAGGTCTTCTCCGCCATCGACGGACCACTGCTGCTGGTCACCCTGGTCGTGGTGCTGGTCATCCTGCTGGTCGTCTACCGCAGCCCGGTCCTGTGGATCTTCCCGCTGCTCGCAGCCGGGATGTCGTACGCCCTCGCCTCGGTCTTCGTCTACCTGCTCGCCGACGCGGACGTGGTCAAGCTCAACGGGCAGGCCCAGGGCATCCTCACAGTGCTGGTCTTCGGCGCCGGCACCGACTACGCGTTGCTGCTGATCGCCCGCTACCGGGAGGAACTGCACCGGCACGAGCGCCCATGGGACGCTATGAAGGCCGCCTGGAAGGGCGCCGCGCCGGCCATCATCGCGTCCGGCGGCACCGTCATCGTCAGCCTGCTCTGCCTGCTGCTGTCCAGCCTCAACTCCAACCGGGCGCTCGGACCGGTCGCCGCCATCGGCATCGCCGCCACCCTGCTGGTGATGCTCACCTTCCTACCCGCACTGCTGGTGCTCGGCGGACGGTGGGCGTTCTGGCCCCGACGACCCCGAGCCGACCAGGCCGACCCTCGGGCCGAACACGGCATCTGGAGTCGCGTCGCCGGCTTCGTCGCCCGGCACGCCCGCCCGATCTGGCTGAGCACCGCCGTCGTGCTGGCCCTGCTGACCCTCGGCCTCACCCAGCTCGGCGCCACCACCCTCGGCCAGTCCGACCTGTTCACCCAGCGCACCGACTCCGTCGACGGCCAGGAGGTGATCTCCCGGCACTACCCGGCCGGCACCGGCAGCCCGGCCACCATCTTCACCACCGAGCAGACCGCCCGACAGGTCGCCCAGGTGGCGAAGGACGTGCCCGGGGTCGCCGATGTCCGCCCCCTCACCGCCGGCCCGCAGACCGGCCCACCCCAGGAGAACGCCGCCCCGAAGGTCGTCGACGGGCGGGTGCAACTGGAGGCGACCCTGGCCGACCCACCAGACAGCGACGGCGCCGAGCGGACCATCCGCGAGCTGCGGGTGGCCGTACACCGGGTGCCTGGCGCGGACGCTGTGGTCGGCGGCTTCACCGCGATCAACGTGGACACCTCGGACGCCGCGAAGCGCGACCAGAACGTCATCATCCCGGTGGTGCTGGTGGTCATCGCTGTCATCCTGGCCCTGCTGCTGCGCGCGCTGCTCGCCCCGCTGCTGCTGATCGCCACGGTGCTGCTCAGCTTCGCGGCGACCCTCGGCCTCTGCGCGCTGCTGTTCCGCCACGTCTTCGACTTCCCCGGCGTGGACTCGTCGTTCCCGCTGTTCGCGTTCGTCTTCCTGGTCGCGCTCGGCATCGACTACAACATCTTCCTGATGAGCCGCGTCCGCGAAGAGTCGGTCAAGCGCGGCACTCGCGCCGGAGTGCTCGCCGGCCTCGCCGTCACCGGCGGGGTGATCACCTCCGCCGGCATCGTGCTCGCCGCGACGTTCTCCGCCCTCGCCGTCCTGCCACTCGTGGTGCTCGTCGAGTTGGGTACGGCGGTCGCGATCGGGGTACTGATCGACACCATCATCGTCCGGTCGCTGCTGGTGCCCGCACTCGCGTACGACATCGGGCCGAAGATCTGGTGGCCGGGCCGGTTGTCCCGGGCGAACGGTGAGCGGGAGGCGCGCGGTGCTGGCTGAAACCGATGTGGTCATCGTCGGCGGCGGAACTCGGCCGCGATCCGCAGGGCGAAGGTGGTCTTGCCGGCGCCGGGAGTGGCGACCGCGGTGAAGTCCTCGGTACGGCGACGCAGGTATTCCAC
>NZ_JBEYSL010000509.1:0-4691 GCF_040642735.1 Micromonospora sp. NPDC047753
AGTCGGGGTGCGCCCGGTGCGGTGACGGGTGGCCCAGCCGCAGCGTGGACTGCACGGGCTGCTCAGCTCGCCGCAGCGGCGCGCGACGCTCGCCGCGCGCGCCTGGTCCACCGTCGACGGCCAGGGCCGGGCGCGGGTGGCGGACGCGGTGTTCGACGCCAGACGCCACTAGTACGGGTGTACGAAACTGCTGCTAGGGTGGCCGTATGACGCAGGCCGCCTACCAGCCGTCGATGCTCGACCTGGCCGACGCCGGGCCGACCCTGGGGCCACTGCCCGGCCAGATCCGCCGGCACCAGCTCAGCCGGGGTGCCTGGGTCGACCACCTCCCCGGTTGGGTGCGCGGCTCCGACACCGTCCTCGACACCCTGCTCAGCGAGGTGCCCTGGCGTGCCGAGCGGCGCACCATGTATGACGCCGAGGTCGACGTGCCCCGCCTGCTCTGCTGGTACGACGGGGCGAGGCAGCTCCCCCACCGCGTCCTCACCTCCGCACGGGCCGCACTCAGCGAGCACTACGCGCCCGAGCTGGGCGAGCCCTTCGTCACCGCCGGCATGTGCCTCTACCGCTCCGGGCGCGACAGCGTGGCCTGGCACGGCGACACCATCGGTCGCTCGGCGCACACCGACACCATCGTCGCGATCGTCTCCTTCGGATCACCCCGACCGCTGCTCCTACGCCCACGCGGCGGCGGCGAGAGCCTGCGCTTCCCGGTGGGCCACGGCGACCTGATCGTCATGGGTGGCTCCTGCCAGCGCACCTGGGAACACGCCATCCCCAAGACCACCCGCCCGGTGGGCCCCCGGGTGAGCGTCCAGTTCCGCCCCCACAACGTCGCCTGACCCCGCGGCTGCACTAGGACGAGACCAGACGTTCAAGGCGGCTGCGGATTTCCTCGGCTGCGGGATCGCCCACGTCCTCGTAGATCCGCGCGGCCAGCCGCCAAGCGGCAGCGGCCGCGTCGCGGTCGCCCATCCCTTCCCGGGTGTCCCCGAGCCGGATGAGGGTCTCCGCCTCGTGATACCGGTCCGCGGAGTCGCGAAAGAGTTCGATCGCCTGCTCGTAGCAGTTGGCCGCGCGGTCGCGTTCACCCAGGCGGTCGTAGGCGAAGCCGAGGCTGTCAAGCGTCGCAGCCTGACCATTGCGGTCGTCGGTCCGTCGTTGCTGGTCGAGGGCCTCGGTGCAGCTGGCGATGGCCTGGACGTAATCGCCTGTGGTGGCGAGCAGCCAACCGATCGCGTTGAGCGTCCGGGCTTCGCCCGCGTGATTGCCGACCAGCCGGTAGAGCCGCAGCGCCTCGCGACCGTGTGCGAGCGCCTCGTCGAGCCGGCCGTCCAGGTAGCTGAGTTCGCAGTAGTTGTGCAGCGTCTGGGCCTGGCCGATCGGGTCGCCGAGACGTTCGTGCAGCTCGAGCGCACGCTTGAGCCGGTACTCGGCCGTGGTGCGGTCGCCCAGTCGGGTCAGCGCGCGGGAGACCAGCCGGTTGGCGACGGCCTGACCGCTGAGGTCGTCGATCTTCTCCGCGGCGCCCAACGCGACCTCCTGGATGGCAAGCTGGTCCTGCCAGAGACCGCGCGGCGCCACGAAGGTGGTGAGCGCCCAGGCGATCTGCCAGGCGTACGTCTCGAAGCCGTTCTCGGCGGCCTGTCGGACCACCCGGACCAGCACCCGATGCTCCGCCGTGAACCAGGCGAGCGCGCCGTCGTGATCGGTCACCGGCGACCTGGCGGGTACGGACAGTGGCGGCACCGGCTCGATCGGGGGCCACTGCGGCTGGAGCAGCCGGGCGGCCGGATAGGCGGCATGCAGGTAGTGGTCGTACAGGCGCCGTCGGGCCGCGACGTGTTCGTCGCCGCGCTCCGACGACTGTGCAAGCTCGGCCGCATAGGCGCGCAGAAGATCATGGAAGGCGAACCGGCCGGGCACGTGCTCAGCCAGCAGATGGAGCCGGGTCAGTTCCCGCAGGATCGGCGTGACCGCAGCAGCCGACACACCGGCGAGCGCCGAGGCCGCGGCGGTGGTCAGGTCCGGGCCCGGATGCAGCCCCAGCAGGGTGAACAGCCGGGCCGCGTCCGCCCCCAGGGCCAGGAACGACCACGAGAAGACGCGCCGGACGTCACCGTCGGCCAACGCGTCAAGCCTCGCCTCGGCCGAGTGCAGTTCGGCGGCGATCGCACCGAGCGGGAACGTGGGATGGGTCGCGACACGCGCCGCCACTATCGACAGTGCCAGCGGAAGCCGGCCTGCGGCCTCGATGATGTCGGCCACCGCCACCGACTCGGAGGCGAGCCGGCTGACCCCGAGACGTCTGGCGAGCAGGCTCCTCGACTCCTCCGCCGTCAGCACGTCCAGTGTCAACGGAGTGGCACACTCGGCGGCGATCAGGCCGCCGAGACGATCACGGCTGGTGACCACAACCATGCAGCTGCCCGCACCGGGCAGCAGGGCGTGCACCTGGGCCGAGTCGCGAGCGTTGTCCAGCACCAGAAGCATCCGACGCGAAGCCAGAAGGCTGCGGTAGAGACCAGTCCGAGCCTCCATGTCGGAGGGTATCCGGGCGTGCGGCACGCCGAGCGCTTCGAGGAAGCCGGACAGGGCGTCGGACGGGGACACCACGCCGGCTTCGTCGTAGCCGCGAAGGTTCACATAGAGCTGACCGTCCGGAAAGCGGTCGGCAACCCGGTGCGCCCAGTGCAACGCCAGGGCCGTCTTGCCGACTCCTGCCATGCCGGACACCACGGAGATGGCCACGCTCGTCGGCCCCTCAGCCCCGCCGTGCAGAAGCCCGTCGAGGCCTGCCAACTCGACGCTGCGTCCGACGAACTCCGGCACCGCACGCGGCAGTTGCTCGGGGCGCTGAATGAGCGGCCCCCCTGTCGTCTCCGGCGCCGGCCGGTCCGGCCCCGTTGACGGTTGCGCCATCAGGCTCGGGCGGTGATGCAGGATGTCGTCGTACAGCGTGACGAGCTCGGGCGCGGGATCGAGGCCGGTCTCCTCCGCGAGCCTCTGTCGGGCCTGCCGGAAAGCATCAAGTGCGCCGGCTACGTCTCCGATGCGGTACAGGCCCACCATCAGCTGGCCCCACGCCCGCTGCCGCAACGGATGCCGGTCGAGCAGGCCGCGCAACCGCTGCACGACGTCGGCCGACGCGCCGCGGGCCAGCATCGCCTCGGCGTAGTCCTCCTCGACGAGCAGCCGACGCTCCTCCAACTGCGCCACCCGCCGAGCCAGCGCCGAGCGCAGCGGCAGGTCAGACAGCGGAACACCACGCCACAGGCGCATTGCGGCGGAAAGTTCGGCCTCAGCCCGGTCCAGATCGGAAGCGGCGAGCGCCTCGCGGCCCCGCGCCGCCGCGGCGTCGAACAGGTCCAGGTCCCGTTCGCCTGGGCCCACCCGCAGCAGGTAGCCGCCTGCCGCAGCGGTTATCCCATCCCAGGTCGCTCCACCACCCAGCGACCGCCGCAACCCGCGCACATAGGTGCGCAGATTCGCGGCGGCCGACGCCGGCTCGTCGTCGCCCCACAGCATCGCGGCCAACTCGTTGGTGCCGACGACCTCATTCGGGCGCAGCAACAGGGTCGCCAGCAGGAGACGCTGCTTCACCGAGCCCAGTGGAACCGACCGGTCGTCGCGGTACACCCGGAACGGGCCAAGGAGTTCGAAACGCAACCAGGCACCTCACATGTGGGCACAGCCATGTACCGCAATGCGCACAACACCCGGACAACGCGGGCGAGTAATGATCTATGCGTTAGTTGTGCGGCGGGTGTACCGGCCCCACCGTACCTTCTTCACGGGGGGCCCCGGAGCGGTGAGGACGGTTCTACTGTCCTCACCGCTCCATCCAAGAGCACCAATCGCCAGGACTGGTCGCACGACGACGGAGTGAAGCCAAACGGGACCATCCACACCTGGCGCGAGGCACCTCGCCTCGTCGTGCCAGGTCTGACACCGCCGTCTGCGCGTCGCCCAGCACCGTTGCCCCCCATGATTCCCGACCGAAGGAGATGCATGTCGTCGCACCGCTCCATCCGCCGCGTCCTCAAGAGAGCTGCGGTACCCGCCATCGGCGCGGCGTTGGCAATCGGCGTCAACGTCACCATCGCCACGCCGGCCGCAGCCAGCGGCTCCTACACGGGCAGGGCGTACGTCCATGGCACCGGCGCGGTGTCTGACGACTTCGATGACGAAGGCGTCACCAACGTCACCACGCACCGCAACTCGAACGTCGCCTGTCTGTGGCAGACGATCCTCTGGGCGAATGGCTACCTGCCCTCGTCTGGGATCGACGGTGTCTTCGGCGACCAGACCGATGCCGCGACGAGGAACTTCCAGCGCGACAAGGGCCTCTCAGCGGATGGCTCCGCAGGCCGGAACAGCTGGACGAAGGCCGGCGACAAGCTGGTGCAGGACGACAGCCAGAACGGATGGGCGTACGTGGTGTACCGCGGGGCGACGGGTTCCCGGAGTCCGTACGGCTCGCACCAGTTCGTCCTGCAGCGATCGCCCGACGGAAACTACCGGTTCTACCCGCCTCAGGGCGGCGGCCCCTACTGGGCCGCCTACAACTCCCGCACCTGCTGACCTCGCCCAGCTACCCGGTCCGCCCCGGCAACATCTCAACCGGCGGCTGCCCCAGCTTGATCTTTAACCTGCGGGGCGGTGGCATCGACCCCGGCTGATCATGGGGA
>NZ_JBEYSL010000510.1:0-4676 GCF_040642735.1 Micromonospora sp. NPDC047753
ACCACGGCCCGCCCCACGCTGCGTTGTCCCCGGCTCGGTGCTAACCGGTGACGGTGAACGGTCGGGCCACCGTGGTGGCCGACGTGGCGCCGTTGAGCGTGACGCTGGTCGCGCCCGCCTTCGCCGCGCCCGGAACGCTGACCGTCGCGCCGGAGATGACGCCGTCACCGTTCGCGCGCACGGTGCTGACCGCCAGTCCGGTCCCGAAGGCGATCGTGACCACCTCGTTCGGCGCGAACCCGGAACCGTCGACCATGATCGACGTGCCGCGCGGGCCCGAGGTGGTCAACAGCGAAACCCGCGGCTGGTAGGTCCGCGCCTGTGGCTCCCCGGTCACCTGGACGGTGGCCGTGGCCGGCGTACGCGAGGACGCGCCCGTCGCGGTGACGGCGTACCGGCCGGGTTGCGCGTCACCGGAGGTCGGCACCGAGGCGCGGACCGTTCCCGTCGCGGAGGCCGCGACCTTCATGGCCCGGCCCGGGTCGGTGCCGACGTTGACGGTCACCTGCTCGCCGGCGGCGAACCCGCTGCCGGTGACGGTGATCGCGCCGCCGGTGGTGACGGCGCCGGACGCGGACAGCGTGATCGCCGGCTGCGATCCGCCCCGAGCCACGGTCACGGTGAAGGATTCGGTGCTGCTCGACAGCGTGTCCCACGCGGTGACGCGCACCGTGTAGGTGCCCTCCCGTGCGTAGGTGTGCTGGCCGCTCATCGCACCCGACGCGCCGATCGTCACATCGACCGGAACCGTGCCGTCACCCCACTGGACGCGGGCGCGGTAGCCCGTCGTACCGGGAACGCCGCCGGTCACCGCACCGAGGTTCGCCGCGAGGGCCTGGCCGGCGGTGGCCGTCTGGCTCTTCGGGGCGGCGGTCGTCAGCGCCGGGGTGGGCGTGCCGTCGTTGGCCACGGCGAACACGTGGATCCGACCCGCCGAGCGAGGGTCACCGGTCTGCGTCGGCAGGGTCACCGACACCAGCGTCTTGCCCGCCGGAATCTGGTACGGCGCGGTGGCGAAGAGGAACGGCTGGGCGCCGTCGCGGCTCGTGCCCTGCAACCGGTACGCCGTCCGGGTGACGATGATGTTGCCGTAGGACGGGGTGCCGTTGGCGTTGCCGCCCAGCGTCCAGTCGCTCAACTGGATCGGGATGCTGGCCGTGCTGCCGTCGCTGAACGTCGCCGTGCCGGTGGTGCTCTGGTTGCCCTGCGTTCCGGCGCCGATGAACGAGATGCTCTTCGCGTCCTCCGGAAGGTCGAGGACGACGCTCGCCCCGTTGCCGGTGGCGTTGTCCGGCTGCCCGGCCGGGATCACCGGCAGGGTGAACCGCAGCGCGGTTCCGGGAACCTGCTGGGCCTGGCCCTGGGTGGCACCACCGGCCGCCAGGGCGGCCCGGGAGTACGCCCAGGACTTGGCGTCACAGTCCGCGGCAAGGGCCCCTTCGTCGCCGACGCAGACGCTGTCGAAGGCGGCGGTGAGACCGGAGGCCGGGGCGTACGCCACCTCGACGCCGACCGTCGTGGAGCTCTGGGTCTCGCCGTCGGTCACCGTGGCGTTCGCCTGGTGGTAGCCGGGCGTGGTGTAGGTGTGCGACCCACCGATGCGGTAGACGGCCCGCGAGCTCAACGTCACGGTGCCCTCGGTGGCCGGCGTGCCGTCACCCCAGTCGATGGTGGCCTGGTAGCCGCCAGCGTCGCCGCCGGTGACGGTGGCCAGCGGCACCGAGACGGGTACGCCGGTGGTCGCGTGCACGCCGTCCGCCGCGGTGACGGTGATGTCGCCGCCCCCGAGGTCGAGGTCACCGCCGGCGAGCAGCTCGACCTCGGCGAGGGTGGTCTGCGCGGCGCCGACGGTCTTCGTGACGGCGAGGCGGAACTGCGCGAACCGTCCCGGCTTGTCGATCGAGTACGGGCGGGTCTGGTTGCGCCACGGGAACACCTGACCGTTTCGAGAGTCCACTGTGGTCCAGGTGAGGCCGTCGTCGGAGCCCTGCAGACGCCAGTCCGCCGGGTCGCCGGCAGCGGCTCCGGACGTGACCGTGTAGTACTTCGGCTTCTGCTTGCCACCACGGAAGGCCCAGGTGATCTGCGGGGTCGCCGAGGCGAAGGTCAGCTGCGTGGTCGACGAGTCGTCGAACAGCTTCGACGCGTCCTGACCGCCGGTCGCGGTCGCGGTGCCGAGACCGGGGCCGGTGACGTCCTGCAACGGCTTGGGCGCCTCGTCACCCTTGGTGAGCGACGGCGGGGCGTCGTTCTTGCCACTGCCCCACGACGACGGCTTGGATCCCATCTGGAAGTCGATGGTGCCGCCCTTGGCGAGCGTCGCGACATCCAGTGACAGGCCGCGCTGCTTCCTGCCGTTGACCGAGACGCCCTGCACGTAGAGGTTCGCCGCGCTGTTGTTCGGCGCGTTGACGACGATGTCGCCGCTGCTGCGGCGCACGGTCATCCTGGTGAACTGCGGCGAGCCGATCGCCCACTCGGACGACCCGGCCTGCAACGGGTAGATGCCCAGCGAGCTGAGGATGTACCACGACGACATCTCGCCGTTGTCCTCGTCGCCCAGGTAGCCCTGGCCGATCTCACTGCCGACGTAGAGACGCCGCAGGATCTCCCGCACCGTCTCCTGGGTCCTGGCGGGTGCGCCGGCGACGTTGTACATGTACGGGATGTGGTGCGACGGCTGGTTGCTCATGCCGAGCTGACCCATCCGCACCGCGCGCGCTTCGAGCATCTCGTGGATGACGCCGCCGTACCCACCGGGGCGGTCGGCGTTCTCCGGAGTCGTGAAGAACGCGTCGAGCTTGTCCCGCAGCGCCTTCTGCCCGCCGTACAGGTTGATCAGGCCCTGGCCGTCCTGCTGGGCGGTGAACGCGAAGTTCCACCCGTTGGTCTCGGTGTAGACACCACCCCAGTCCAACGGGTCACCGGCGAGGAAGTTGCCGGCGGCGTCGCGGCCCTGGAAGAGCTTCGTCTTCGGGTCGAAGAGGTGGACGTAGTTGCGGGCCCGCTCCAGGAAGTACCGCGACTCCTCCGTAAGCCGGGCACGTTCCGACTTCGGCGTGGCCGGGTCCTTGGCGAGCGCCGCGGCCATGTTGCCGATGCCGAAGTCGTTGATGTAGCCCTCCAGCGCCCAGGACACCGACTCCCCTGTGGACGTCGGCGTGTAGCCGAGGAACAGGGAGCTCTCGATGCCCTTGCGTCCGACCGCGCTGCGCCCGGACGCGACGGTCGCGTCCTTGACGGCCGCGTCGTACGCCGCGAGCGGGTCGGGCAGCTTGACCCCGGTGAGGTACGCCTGGGCCAGTGCCACGTTCGCGCTGGTGCCGGTCATCAGGTCGGCGTAGCCGGGGGACGACCAGCGGGCGATCCAGCCGCCGTCGCGGTAGTGCTGCACGAACCCGTCGGAGATCCTGGCGGCGACGTCCGGGTACAGCAGCGCGTAGGCGGGCCACACGGTGCGGTAGGTGTCCCAGAAGCCGTTGTTGACGTAGATCTGCCCGTCGACGATCTTCGCGCCGGTCCGGGTGGGGGTCGACGCGCCGGTCGGCGCCGAGACCGGGCTCGCGTACTGCCAGCGCGGCGCGGCGGCGGTGCCGGTGTTCTCCGACTGCGAGTTCGGGTAGAGGTTCAGCCGGTACAGGTTCGAGTACATGGTGACGAGCTGCGCCTCGGTGGCGCCCCGCACCTCGACCCGGCCGAGCCGGTCCTTCCAGGCGGCCGTCGCGGCGGCGTGGATCTGGTCGAAGCTCTTGCCGGTGACCTCAAGGTCGAGGTTGCGGCGGGCCTGGTCGACGGAGAGGAACGACGTGGCGAGGCGCATCGTCACCTCCCGCGACCCGGAGATGTCGAAGGTGGCCGAGGTCGCGGCGGACGCCGTCGGCGCCCGGTCGAAGGTGCCGGAGACGAACATCCGGCTCCGACCGGCCGACAGGCCGCTGCCGTTGTCGACCCAACCGGTGAACGTGCCGTCCGTGCCGATGGTGAACGTGCCGTTGTGGAAGACGAGGCTTCCGGTCGGCTGCCCGGTGGGGAAGGTGAACCGCATGATCCCGGCGTGGTCGGTGGGCGACATCTCCGCGATCAGGCCGTTCTGGAGCGTGACCCGGTAGAGGTCCGGCTGTGCCGTCTCGTCGTCGTGGCTGAAGGCGAGCGCACGACTGGCCGGCTGACCGGTGAGCGACCCGCCACCGACGACCGGCATGACCGACATCTGGTTGCGGTCACCCATCCAGGGGCTGGGCTCGTGGGAGATCGCGAGGCCCTGGAGCATGGGCAGGTTGGCCTCGTTGTTCTTCCTGTGGTACTCGTACTCCCACGAGTCGGAGGTCGCGTCGGTCACCGGGGTGAAGAAGTTGAACCCGTTCGGTACGGCGGTGATCGGCAGGTTGTTGCCGCGCGAGAAGCCGCCCGTCGAGTTGGTGCCCCGCCGGGTGTCGACGTAGTTGGTGAGCTTCGAGCCGTCGATCGACGCCGGCGTGGCCGTCAGCTCGATGTCGTCGAGCCAACCCTGGAACCGGGTCTCCCCAGTGGCCTGCGGATTGTCGTACGCGAGCAGGATGCGGTCGATCGTCTTGCCGCGTGCGACGGTGCCCAGGTCTCCAAGCTGATCGGGCCCCTCGCGGTGCTGCCCGGCATGCTGCTCTGGGTCGTGTTCGGCATGCCCGCGTCAAACCTGG
>NZ_JBEYSL010000511.1:0-4674 GCF_040642735.1 Micromonospora sp. NPDC047753
TGACGACTTTGGTGCCGCGGGCGGCGGCCGCGACGAGGCTGGCGTTTGTGGTGCCGGTGCCCCAGAACTGGGCGACGTCGTCGGTGGAGGTGTCGGCCTGGGTGATTTCGTTCCAGCCGTAGGCGCGTTTGCCGTATTTCGTGACCAGGGGCAGGACGCGGTTCATGAAGGTGCGGTAGTCCTCGTCGGTGGTGGCGTGGGCTTCGTCGCCGCCGATGTGCAGGAATGGTCCGGGGGTGATGGCCGCGATTTCGCGGATGACGTCCTCGACGAAGCGGTAGGTGAGGTCGTCGTTGATGCAGAGGGAGCTGTAGCCGACGGCGATGTCGGTGCGCGGGGGCGGTGCGACGCCGTCGCAGTTGAGTTCGGGGTAGGTCGACTGGGCGGCGTTGGTGTGCCCGGGCATGTCGATCTCGGGGATGATCGTGATGTGTCGTGCGGCGGCGTAGGCGACGACGGCTGTGTAGTCGGCCTTGGTGAGGTATCCGGGGCCGACGCCGTCGACTCCGGTGCCGGGTCCGCCGCCGACGGTGGTGAGGCGGGGCCAGGAGTCGATCTGGATGCGCCAGCCCTGGTCGTCGGTCAGGTGCAGGTGCAGGTAGTTGATTTTGTACTGGCTGAGCAGGTCCACGTAGGCGGTGATGTCGTCGACGGTGTGGAAGTGTCGTGCGAGGTCGAGCATCGCGCCGCGGTAGGCGAAGCGTGGGTAGTCGATGATTCGTCCGCCGGGGATTGTCCAGGTGGTCCGCCGCCGGTCGGGTGCCTCGATCTGGGCGGGGAGCAGTTGGCGCAGGGTCTGGGTGCCGGCGAACAGCCCGGCGGGGGTGTTGGCGCGGATCGTGACGCTGCGGCGGGTGACGTCGAGTTGGTAGCCCTGCTGGCCGATGCGGTCGTCGGCGCCGCCGATGAGCAGGGCGATCTCGGGTAGCGGGGTGGAGCGTACGGGCAGGACGGGCAGGGCGTGGCCGGTGGCGGGGCGCAGTGTGGTGGCGAGTTGCTGACCGACGTGCCAGGCGGCGGCTGAGCCGGGGGTGGTGCGGATGACGGTCAGGGGGGTGATGCGGAATGTGTTGTGCGCGTCGGGGTGGGTTTCGACCGGTGCGGGGATGACGTCGCTGAGGTGTCGGGCTGGTGCGGTGGGTGTCGCGGCGGCGGCGGGCGTTGTGGTCAGGGTGACGGGTAGCGCGAGTGCGGCTATGGCCAGCAGCCGTGTGGTGGTGTGTCGGCGACGCACGGTACCTCCAGGCCTCGTCATGATCGACGATTGTCGATTAGAGGGGCAGGTTACCGGCGATTCGCCTGCACTGTAAACCTTCCTTAACATAAGGACCCGTCGAGACGGTGCTGTCGCCGACCTCACGTACGCCGCACGCTGGGGAATTCCGGGAGTGGTCGTGCCGTTGTCCGTTCGGAAGATCAGGTTCGGATGATCGAATGGGAAGTGCCATGCACATGCGCTCAGACGCGGTAGTGCTGTTCGGCGTCACGGGAGACCTCGTCTCGAAGAAACTGTTTCCGGCGCTGTACGAGCTGACCCGGCGCGACCGTCTCGACGTTCCGGTGATCGGTGTGGCCCGCTCCCCCTGGGACGATCAGCAGTTGGTCACCATGGCCCGCAAGTCGGTCACCGAGGCCCAGGACGAGATCGACGACGAGATCTTCGACCGACTGGCGGACAACCTCTCGATGATCTCCGGCAACTACGCGGACCCGGCGACGTACCAGCGGCTGGCGCAGCGGCTGCGCGACGCCGAGCGGCCGGTCTTCTACCTGGCGATTCCTCCGGCGGTGTTCGGCTCCGTCGTCGAGGGCCTGGCGGCCGTGGGTCTGGCCGACCGGGGTCGGGTGATCGTGGAGAAGCCGTTCGGGCGTGACCTGGAGTCGTCCCGCGAGCTGGATCGCACCCTGCGCGCGGCCTTCGCGCCGGAGCGGGTGTTCCGCATCGACCACTACCTCGGCAAGGAAGCCGTCGAGGGTCTCTACGCCTTCCGGTTCGCCAACCGGCTGTTCGAGCCGCTGTGGAACAACGAGCACATCGACAACATCCAGGTGACGCTCGCCGAGGCCTTCGGCACTCAGGGCCGGGCCGGCTTCTACGACACCGTGGGCGCGACCCGGGACGTGCTGCAGAACCACATCCTGCAGGTCGTGGCGCTCATCGCGATGGAGGCGCCGGCCAGCGAGGACACCACGGCGTTCCGGGAGGCGGAGGCCGCGGTGCTGCGGCAGATCGCGCCGCTGTCGCCGGACTCCACCGTCCGAGGGCAGTACGCGGGCTACCGCGACGAGCCGGGCGTGGCGGCGGATTCGAACACGGAGACGTTCGTGGCGACCCGGTTGACGGTCGACTCCCCCCGGTGGGCGGGTGTGCCGTTCTACCTGCGTGCTGGCAAGTCCCTGGCGGGGACGGCGACGGAGGTCGTGGTCGAGTTCAAGCAGCCGCAGCATTCGCTGATCCCGGCCGAGCGGGGTCAGGCCACCGCCGCGAACCTGCTGCGGTTCCGGCTCGGGCGCGGCGACGGCATCACCATGTCGATCCAGGCGAAGAGCCCGGGTGCCGAGGTGGCGAGCCGTCCGGTGGACCTGTCCGTCGACTTCGGCGCGGCTCTCGGTCGCCGGCAGGAGGCGTACGAGCGGCTGCTCGACGACGCGATGGACGGGCAGCACCTGCGTTTCGCGCGTGCCGAGACGATCGAGCAGGAGTGGCGCATCGTCGAGCCGATCCTGGATCTGCCGACGGCGGTGCGGTCGTACGAGAAGGGCAGCTGGGGTCCGGCGGACGCCGACGCGCTGGCCGGCGGCTGGCATCTTCCGGACCTGCGCTAGTCGCGGCCGGAGCTGACGGAGGCGGCGTGACCGACTCGGTCTCTGGCATGTCGCGGTGTCCCGACTGTGGGCAGGCCGAGTCGGTCACGGGTGCGGCGCGCGGTCGCTGACTGACCGCTCAGCTCAGCGGAACGACCGTCCGGCGACGGTGAGGTTTGCCGCTTACGCGTGGTGTGGGCACGTTGGGGGCGACGTTTCTCGTCCTCGTCGGAGAGGAAGCAGCGCATGCTTTCCGCACTCGATCGTCGGCACACCGTCGCGCCGCCCGGCTACAGCCGGTGGCTCATCCCCCCGGCGGCGTTGGCCATCCACCTCTGCATCGGTCAGGTCTACGCGACCAGCGTCTACAAGAACTCGCTGATCGCCCACTTCGACACCAGCCAGACGGCGATCGGGGTGATCTTCAGCATCGCGATCGTGATGCTCGGGTTGTCCGCGGCGGTCGCCGGGACCTGGGTGGAGGCGAACGGGCCGCGCAAGGCCATGTTCGTCTCGGCCTGCTTCTGGGCGGCGGGGTTCCTGGTGGGCTCGCTGGGCATCGCCACGAAGCAGCTGTGGCTGCTGTATCTCGGCTACGGGCTGCTCGGCGGCATCGGGCTGGGCATCGGCTACATCTCCCCCGTCTCCACACTGATCAAGTGGTTCCCGGACCGGCCGGGGCTGGCCACCGGGTTGGCGATCATGGGGTTCGGTGGTGGGGCGATGGTCGCCTCTCCCCTGTCGCGGCAACTGTTGTCGTTCTACGACGCCGGCTACGACCCGGCCAACGCGGGGTCGACGGCGTCGGGCAGCGCCCTGGTGTGGCTGTTCGTGACGCTCGGCCTGGGCTACTTCGTGATCATGATGTTCGGGGTGGCGAACGTGCGGGTGCCGGCGCCGGACTGGCGGCCGGCCGGCTTCGACCCCGCCAGCGTGGCGGCGAAGCCGCTGGTCACCACGGCGAACGTGTCGGCGGCGAACGCGGTGAAGACCCGCTCGTTCTGGCTGCTGTGGGTGGTGCTGTTCTGCAACGTGACCGCCGGCATCGGCATCCTGGAACAGGCCAGCCCGATGATCCAGGACTTCTTCCGCGACAACGGCACCTCCGCGGTGACCGTGGCGGCGGCCGGCGGGTTCGTGGGTCTGCTGTCGTTGTTCAACATGGCCGGGCGGTTCGCGTGGTCGTCCACCTCGGACATCATCGGCCGCAAACCGATCTACCTGGTGTACCTGGGCGTCGGCATGGTGCTCTACGCGCTGCTGGCGCTCGTCGGGCAGACCTCGACGGCCCTGTTCGTGCTGTTGGCCTGCGTGATCCTGTCGTTCTACGGCGGTGGCTTCGCGACCGTGCCGGCGTACCTGCGGGACCTGTTCGGCACCTTCCAGGTCGGGGCGATCCACGGTCGGCTGCTGACCGCGTGGTCAGCGGCGGGGATCGCCGGTCCCCTGATCGTCAACGGGTTCCTCGACGCGCAGGGCGAGCCGGGCTCGCTGACCGCCGCCGCGTACCGTCCGGCGCTGTTCACGATGGTGGGCGTGCTGGCCGTGGGCTTCGTGGCGAACCTGCTGGTGCGGCCGGTGCCGCAGCGCTACCACGAACCAGCGGCGGAACAGCACCCGCAACAGAACGTGGACGAGGACGCGACGGCGCAGAGGAGTGGTACGCGATGAGTGAGGACAGCCGTTCCGGGCAGCAGGCCCGGTTGTGGATCTCCTGGTTGGTGGTGGCGGCGCTGCTCGGCTACGGGATCGCCCAGACCGTCATCACGGCGGCGAAGCTGTTCACCCACTGAGGTGCCGTGCGGGGTGCCGCCTGAGCGTGCTGGCGAGCTGCTCGTCGAGGTCACTGAACATCAGAGCTCTCCTGCC
>NZ_JBEYSL010000512.1:0-4671 GCF_040642735.1 Micromonospora sp. NPDC047753
CGAGACCAGCGGCGCTAGAGTCACTCAGTGCGAGCACGAAAGATACTCTACGTCATCGCGGGAGTCGCGCTCCTCGCGGCATGTGCCGTCCTGGCGACCGGCTGCGGTGCCGTCGGCGCTGCCGAGGAGGCGGTCTCCCCGACGACCGTCCGGGTCCTTGTTCGCGACATCAACATCCGGGCCGCGGGCGTGGACTGCGCCGGGACCGGTCCCTACCAGCACTTCCACAACCGGGCATCGTTCCGCGTGCTCGACCCCGACGGAGCGGCGCTGGCCAGCGGGCGGCTGCCGGCGGGGACCGCCGTGGCGGCCTTCGCCGAGGACCTGGGGGTCGAGCGCCTGCCCACCTACTGCGAGTTCGCCGTCGGTGTGCGCGTGCCGCAGCGGGACTCGTACCGACTGGAGGTGGACGGCCAGCCGGCACTCGACCTGACGCCGGACACCAGCGAGGGCCCGGCGCTGGTGGCGGTGGTCCCCTCATGAGGCGGGCACTCCTGCCGCTGTTGCTCGCGGCGGCGCTGCTGGGCGGATGCAGCACGCCCGATCCCGAGCCCGCGCCGACGCCCGCCGGCGGCGCGACGGCGCTGCCCGGGCCGGTCCCCGCCGACCTGGCGCTGCGGCCGGTGCCCGGCACCGCCCCGGCCGCCCCGGCGTTCACCGGCGCGCTGACCGACGGCACACCGTTCGCCGCCGCCGAGCTGTGGGCGCAGCGTCCCGTCGTGCTCACCTTCTTCAGCTCCTGGTGCACCACCTGCGCCAGCAACCAGGCCGCCCTCAGTGATCTGGCCCGCAGCTACCGGGACCGGGTGGTCTTCGTCGGCGTGGCCGGCGCGGACCAGGCCGACGAGGTCCAGGACTACCTCCGCGCTCACCGGGTGGAGTACCCGATCGTCGTGGACGACCAGCAGACGATCTGGCGTTCGTACGCGGTGCGGGAGCCCCCGGCCGTCGTGCTGGTGGCCAAGGGCGGCGCCCTGCTCCGCGGCTGGCCGGGCGGCCTGGACGCCCCCACACTCGACCGGCGGCTGCGGGAACTGGTGCTGGCCGACCAGCCATAGTCCCGTCCCCCAGCACCTCGGTGCGGCGCCGACCCGGCACCGGCCGGCGCCGCACCGAGGCACTTCCGTACCCCGAGCGCGGCTGCCCGCCGACGAGGGCCGCGCACCGTCGAACCACACCCGGTGAAGTTCCTACACGTGCAGGTGGTGGCACAAGGCCGTCGGCTCGTAGCGTACGCAGCCTCGGACACATCAAGGAGATTGCATGCCTACAGTGGGAACGCGCTGGCGCACAGGCGTGGCCGTACTGTCCGCGACTGTGCTCGCCGCCCTCGGTGCGGCGCCGCAGGCGCAGGCGGCGGACGGCCCGCCGTCGATCGTCGTGCAGGACGGCGTCACCCAGCCGGTGTTCGGCTACGCCGACGCCATTCGGGAACGCCTGTTCATCGACTCCACCTTCGACAGCGACAACGACGGTCTGCGCGACATCATCGCGTTCGACCTGATGCGGCCGGCGGCCACCGCGCAGGGGCTCAAGGCCCCCGTGGTGATGGACGCCAGCCCCTACTACTCGACGGTCTGCCGAGGCAACGAGTCCGAGTGCAAGGCGGACCTCGACGGCGACGGGCTGCTCGACAAGTGGCCGCTGTTCTACGACAACTACTTCGTGCCGCGCGGCTACGCGGTCATCCTGCTGGACATGGTCGGCACCAACAACTCCACCGGCTGCCCGACCACCAACGCCAACCAGGACAACCTCAGCGCCAAGCAGGCCATCAACTGGCTCAACGGCCGGGCCACCGCCCGTAACGCCGCCGGTGAGGTCGTCAAGGCCGACTGGCACAACGGCAGGACGGGGATGATCGGCAAGTCGTACGACGGCTCGCTGGCCATGGCCACAGCGGTGACCGGCGTGAAGGGCCTGACCACTGTCGTGCCCATCAGCGGACCGACCGAGTACTACGACTACGTGCGCAGCAACGGCGTGGTCACCCGTGGCAACAGCTACGTGTCGTCGCTGGCCAACACGGTCACCAACCCCGAGCGGCGGGACTACTGCAAGCCGGTGCGCGACGCGATCGGCGCCGCCGACGGCGACGAGCACGGCGACTACACGGCCTTCTGGAACGAGCGCAGCTACGTCAAGAAGGTCCCCAACGTCACCGCCAGCGTGCTGCTCTACCACGGCCTCAACGACGACAACGTCCGGCCGGACCACTTCAGCAAGTTCTGGTATGCCCTGGCGGAGAACAACGTGCCGCGCAAGCTGTGGCTGTCGCAGGAGGGCCACGTCGACCCGTTCGACTCGCGCCGCGCGGTGTGGGTGTCGACGCTGCACCGGTGGTTCGACTTCTGGCTGCAGAACGTCGCCAACGGCATCATGGACGAGCCGCGGGTGGACCTGGAGCGCTCCGCCGACGTGTGGGAGACCCACGCCGACTGGCCGATCCCCGGCAAGGCGGACACTGAGGTGTTCCTGCAGCCCGCCACCACCGGCGCGGGCGGTCTCGGGCTGGTGCCCACCGCGAAGCCGGCGACCGGGGCGTTCCAGGACAGCCGCACGCAGAGCCAGAACACCATGATCCTCAACCCGGACGTGGTGCAGCCCAACCGGCTGGCCTTCCTCTCCGCGCCACTCTCTGCGCCGCTGCACATCTCCGGCACACCCACAGTGCAACTGCGGGCCTCCGCCGACCAGACCGACACCAACCTCGGGGCGATCCTGGTCGACTACGGCACCGACGAGCGGGTGGCGCACCGGGCCTCCGGCGAGGGCATCATCACCCTGACCACTGAGGACTGCTGGGGCCAGAGCAGCCCGACCGACGACGGCTGCTACAGGCAGACCGCGAAGCGGGTGGCCACGGCCGACTACGAGCTGGTCACCAAGGGCATCATGGACGCCCAGAACCGGCAGTCGATCCGCGTCGCCGTCCCGCTGGTGCAGGGGGAGTCGTACAACTTCAGCTTCCCGCTGCTGCCCGAGGACTATGTCTTCAAGCCCGGCCACCGGATCGGCGTGATCATCGTGGCCAGCTACCCGCAGTACTCCAGCCAGGCGGACACCACCGCCGCGAACCTGCAGGTCGCTCTGAAGAGCAGCAACATCGTCCTGCCTGTGGTCGGCGGTACCGCCGCCGCGCACGCCGCCGGCCTCTGACCGGCTGATCGACGGGCCGCCCTGCGCGGCTCGTCACCGGGGCGGCCCGGCGATCAAACCTCCGCGGAGGGCCGACGATCGCCGGGCCGTCCCGCCTGCCACACCAGGCTGCTGCGCGGTGCAGGCTCGACGAGTACTGGGCACGCGGCTGCCGCGAAGACCCCGTACGCTGGCGTGGTGATCGACTTCCGCGCGGCAGTTGAAGCACGCGATCCCGATGCCATCACGGCAGCCCTTGCCGACGACGTGGTCTTCCGCAGTCCGGTGGCGTTCAAGCCCTACCCGGGAAAGGCCATCACCGCGGCGATCCTGCGCGGCGTGCTGCGGGTCTTCGAGGACTTCCGATACACCCGTGAGCTGAGCGGTGACGGGGGCCGCGATCACGCGCTGGTGTTCGAGGCGAGGATTGGCGACGTCGTCGTCGAAGGTTGCGACTTCCTGCACCTGGACGAAACCGGTCTGATCGACGAGTTCACGGTCATGGTTCGCCCACTGTCCGCCGCGCAGACTCTGGCCGCCGCGATGGCCGCCCAGTTCGAGCAGATCCAGCGGGAGGCGACCGCCGGCTAGCTCGGGCCGCAGCCGGTCGCTCGTCGGACGCCGTCTGGTCCACACATCCCAGGTCGACGATCCACCACGAGCGCCGGGCCACGACCGCGCCGGCAGCAACGGAAGCGCTACCGCCGGCGCGGCCCGGCGTCAGAGCCGGGAGGTGAAGGTGGCCAGGAACCTGTGCGGGGTGACCGCGCCGGTGTTGTCGAAGCAGATCACGTCGACGTCGGCGTTGGTGGTGTACGGCCAGGGTTGGGTGAGGTGGCAGTAGTTGCTGCCGGCGCCCTGCGCCACCACCTGGGCGTGCGTCTCCTTGATGCCGATCTGCGGGAAGGTCGCCAGGTAGCGGCCCGAGGGCGCCAGCGGCGCCACGGTGTTCGCGCCGACGCCGAGCACCGAGTTGTCGTTTGTCGGCCCGCCGACGGCGGTACCGAGGTAGCCGAAGTACGAGGGTGGGCCGAGGGAGCCGATCACCGGCCGCCGACGGTGGTACGAGAGGGCGAAGTCGGTGTTGATGAACGCGCCCGCCTGGTCGTAGCAGAAGACGTACACCTGCACGCCGGTGCCGACCGCGCTCCAGGAGTAGACCTTGCAGCGGCGGGGACCGGCGTTCGGCTGCACGGCGGTGACCTGCACGTTGCCGGCAAGCAGATCGGCCAATCCCACCCCGGGCAGCCGCACAAGGTACTGCCCGACGCCCAGCGGCCCGACCGTGTTCACGCCACCGGTGGAGTTGTACGACTGCGCCACCAGCCCGCTGCTCCACTGCACGTACGCGTGGGAGGTTCCGGCCGGCAGCACGCCCGAGCTGGTCGTCCAGAGCACTGTGAACGGAGTGTCGTCGCGCGTGCCGCCCGGCTTGTGGCACTGCACGTCGACGATCTCGTCGGTGCCGGACTGGAACCAGCGGACCACCTCGCAGTAGTGACCGGTCCGGTTCACCGGGGTCACGTGCGGCAC
>NZ_JBEYSL010000513.1:0-4625 GCF_040642735.1 Micromonospora sp. NPDC047753
GACACGATCGAGGAGCTGCGCGGCGACCTGGGGCGACCCGGGGGGCGGGGCGACCCGGGGGCGGGGCGACCCGGGGGGCGGGGCGACCCGGGGGCGGGGCGACCCGGGGGCGGGGCGACCCGGGGGCGGGGCGACCCGGGGGGCGGGGCGACCCGGGGGGCCGGCGCGGGGGTGGGGGCCGGCGGGGGTGGTCAGGCGGGGAGGGTTACTTCGCCGGTGGCCACCAGGACGGCCGGGCCGGAGAGCCAGCAAGAGGTTTCGGTGACGGTCACTGTCAGGCGACCGCCGGGCACGTCGACGGCGACCACGCCGGTGTCCAGGCCGGCGTCGCGCAGTGCCACCGCGCCCACCGCGCAGGCGCCGGTCCCGCAGGACAGGGTTTCGGCGCTGCCGCGCTCGTACACCCGCATCAGGCTGTGCTCGTCGGTGCCGTCGACCGGGTCGCCCGCCACGATGAACTCGACGTTCACCCCGCTCGGGAAGACCGCCGGGTCGAACCCGGGCGCGACGGTCAGGTCCAGCGCCGACAGCTCCACGCCGGCCGGCAGGACGCAGACCAGGTGCGGGTTGCCGACGTCCACCACCGCACCGGTCATTGTCAGCCCGCCGAGGGTGGCGGCAGAACTGTCGTACACCTGGGGTCGACGCATCTCGACGGACACGGCGTCGCCCTCGACCAGCGCGCGCACGACGCCGGCCCGGGTTGCCACCGGCAACGCCGCGCCGGCGGGCGTGGCCAACCCGCTGTCGAGCAGGTAGCGCACGAAGACCCGAGCGCCGTTGCCGCACATCTCGGCGAACGAGCCGTCGGCGTTCCAGTAGTCCATGAACCACTCGGCCTCGCCGGCCAGACCCGCGCCGTCCGGATGCTTGGCCGCCCGGACCACCCGCAGGACGCCGTCCGCGCCGATGCCCCGACGCCTGTCGCAGAGCGCCGCGACCAGCTCCGGGGTCAGGTCGAGCTGACCGTCCGGGTCGGGAAGGAGGACGAAGTCGTTGCCGGTGCCGTGGCCCTTGGTGAACTCCACAGCACCATCATCGCGCAGCAGCCGGCACCAGACGCAGGGCGGCCCCGATCAGGTCCGGGGTCGTCGAGTCCAGCCAGTGGATCCGCGGGTCGCGGCGGAACCAGGACCGCTGCCGACGGACGAACCGCCGGGTCGCCCGGACCGTCTCGTCGTGCGCCTGCGCCTCGGTCAGCTCACCGGCGAGCAGGCGCAGCACCTGCTGGTAGCCGAGCGCCCGACTCGCCGTCCGCCCCTCGGGCAGCCCGCGCCCGACCAGCTCACGGGTCTCCGGCACAAGGCCGTCGGCCCACATCCGGTCCACCCGCAGCGCAATCCGCTCGTCCAGCAGACCGGTGTCCAGGTCGACGCCGAGCTGCACCGCCGGGTAGTACGGCGTGGGCTGCGGCAACGAGGCGGCGAACGGCGCACCGGTCAGCTCGATCACCTCCAGGGCCCGCACGATCCGCCGGCCGTTGGCCGGCAGGATGCTCTCGGCGGCCACCGGGTCGGCGGCGCGCAGCCGCGCGTACAGAGGGGCCGGGCCGACCTCGGCCAACTCCCGTTCCAGCCGCTCCCGCAGCGCCGCATCCGTGCCGGGGAACTCGAAGCGCTCCAGCACCGCCCGCACGTACAGCCCGGAGCCACCGACCAGCAGCGGCACCCGCCCCCGCGACAGGATGTCGTCCACCGCCGCGCGGGCCAGCCGCTGGTACTCCGCGACGCTCGCCGGCTCGGTGACCTCCCAGACATCCAGCAGGTGATGCGGCACCCCGTCCCGCTCGGCGAGGGTCAGCTTCGCCGTGCCGATGTCCATGCCCCGGTAGAGCTGCATCGAGTCGGCGTTGACCACCTCCCCGTCCAGGGCATGCGCCAACGCGATGCTCAGCGCGGACTTGCCGGCCGCGGTCGGGCCGACCACGGCGACGACCAGGCCTGTCACGCCCGCTCCCAGGACGCCACGAAGTACGCCACCCCGTAGGGAGCGGAGTCGTGCAGCAACTCGCCGCGCCACCCACCACCGGCAGCGCGGGCCGCGCCCGCGAGCACCTGCCAGGGAGCGCGACCGGCGGCCTTCAGCTCCGTCGACACCACCGGGTCGAGGTCGAGCAGGGCGTCCAGGTCCGCGTCGGCCAGCGCTTCGGCAACCCTCTGGTCGTACGGGAGGGCACGCGCGTCGTCGTACCCGGGTGCTTTCTCCCCGCGGCAGGCCGACCCGTCCCCGAGCACCAGCGACGCCACCCGGTCACCGGCGGCACCGACCTCGTCGGCGAGTGCGGCCAGCTCGGCCGGGCCGGCGTCGGCGGCCACCTGCACGGCCGTCACCGGCGGTCGGGTTTCGTGCCGGGCCAGCAACCACGCGCCGATGGTCAGGCTCAACGGCAGCACCGCGCCCCGGTCCGGTTGGCCCGGCACCAACGGCACGTCCAGGTCGACACCCCACGGCTGGAGGGAACCGGTCCCCGGGGTGCGGATCGGGCCGGTCACCGGGCCGGTGCCCACCAGGACCACCATGTCCGGATCGGTGGTCAACAGCCGGCGTACGGCGGTGTCACAGGCCGCCCGCAGAACGTCCAACTCCGGGGCTGCGGAGCCGGCCACCTCGGGCACGAGCAGGGGCGGATGCGGGCAGACGGCGGCGGCGACCAGTGGCACCCGTCCACCGTAGCGGGAATCCCCGGTGCGTCTCCGCGCCGATCCGGTCATTCGGCCCCTAGGACACCGTATGGTCACGGTCGGCGATAGGCGCTCGACGCGGACCGGGTCGGACCTGTGACAATGCCGGAAGCAACTTGGCTGCGCCGTGGCGGCGACGGGGGATCGATCCCTCGACGCCGGGAGAACGAGGATGGGCACATGAGCGACTGGACTGCCTTCGGACGGGTGGACGCGGACGGCACCGTGTACGTCAAGACCACCGAGGGAGAGCGGGTGGTCGGATCCTGGCAGGCGGGAGCACCGGAGGAGGGCCTGGCACACTTCGCACGACGCTTCGCCGACCTGGTGACCGAGGTGGACCTGACCGAGGCGCGACTCAAGTCGGGTGCGGCGGACGCCGGGCACTCGTTGAGCACGATCCGGCGGATCCGGACCACGCTGCCCGAGGCCAACGTGGTCGGCGACATCGACGCGCTGGCCACCCGCCTGGACAAGCTGGCGACCCTCGCCGAGGAGAAGGCCGGCGAAGCGCGCGCCGCCCGGGACGCCGCTCGAGGTGAGGCCCTGGCCCGCAAGACCGCGCTGGTCGAGGAAGCCGAGAAGCTGGCCGCCGAATCCACCGGGTGGAAGACCGCCGGCGACCGGCTCAAGGAGATCCTCGACGAGTGGAAGACCATCCGCGGGGTCGACAAGAAGGCCGACGGTGAGCTGTGGAAGCGGTTCGCCGCCGCCCGGGACGGCTTCACCCGCCGCCGCGGTGCCCACTTCGCCTCCCTCGACTCGCAGCGCAAGCAGGCCCAGACCGCCAAGGAGGAGTTGGTCGCCGAAGCGGAGAAGCTCGCGGACTCCACCGACTGGGCCGCTACCGCCAACCAGCTCAAGGACCTGATGACCCAGTGGAAGGCCGCCCCGCGCGCCTCCAAGGAGGCCGAGCAGAAGCTCTGGGAACGGTTCCGGGGTGCGCAGGACGCCTTTTTCAGCCGGCGTAGCGAGGTCTTCTCCGCACGGGACAACGAGCAGCGCGGCAACCTGGAGCGCAAGCAGGCCCTGCTCGCCGAGGCCGAGGCGTTGGACATCGACGCCGACCCGAAGGGCGCCCAGGCCAAGCTGCGGGAGATCCAGGCCCAGTGGCACGAGGCCGGCCGGGTGCCCCGCGAGGCGGCCGCCGGGCTGGAGCGTCGACTGCGCGTCATCGACGACAAGGTCCGTGACGTGATGGACTCGGCGTGGCGCCGCACCACCAAGGAAGACAACCCGCTGCTCGCCCAGATGCGGGCGCAGGTTGCGGAGGCCGAGGACCGGCTGGCCCGGGCGCAGAGCGCCGGGGACGCACGCCGGATCAAGGAGGCCGAGCAGGCCCTCGCCTCCAAGCGGCAGTTCCTCCAACTCGCCGAGCAGGCCGGCTGAGCTGACGACGTCCGGAGCCCCCGGCCCTTAACGGGACCGGGGGCTCCTGCGTGTCCGGCCTCCGGCATCCGCGCCCATACAGGCCCGAATCCCCCGCGCGCCGCGCTCCAAACACCCGCGCCCCGTCGTCCGAACGCCCGCTCACCCGAGCCCGCGCCGCCGCTTCCGCGCCCCTTGGGTCCGCACCCTCGGGTCCGCCACCCTCGGGTCCGGCACCCCTGGGTCCGCGCCCCCGCCACCGCGTCCGGGTCAAGATCTGCGCAATTTCCCGGATGTTGCTGCCTCGGACAGGCCGGAGACAGCAACATCCCTGATGTTGCGCGGATCTTGACGACCAAGAGGGTGCTGGGAGACCGGGAGCCGGCCGCCGCGCGTCGGCGGGTGGGCGCTATTCAAGGGGCGCGCGGTACAAAGCGGGCAATACGGGCGGGGGCCGGCGCGCGCCGCGGGAGCGCGGAGAGAACCGGCTGACGGGGCACGGGCCTTCGCCCTCATGCCGATCGAGCGGATGGTGACCCAGGACTGGTCCCAGCGGGTGCAGAAGCCGATCTGGAC
>NZ_JBEYSL010000514.1:0-4613 GCF_040642735.1 Micromonospora sp. NPDC047753
ACGCCGCCCTACCGCCTCGATGAGGTGCCAGCGCTGCCGGGCTGGCCGGCCCCCCGGATCACCGACTGGCTGACCTTCGCGGCATCCCGCGAGCGGTACGCCCCGGGCACCGAGTTCCACGTGGCCCGAATCGAGATGATCGCCAACACCGGCACGTACCTGGACACTCCCGCCCACCGCTGGGCCGGCAGGGACGACCTGACCGCTGTGTCCCTGGACCGTCTCGCCGACCTGCCGGGGGTGGTGGTCCGGGTGCCGGCCGGCATCCGCGCGGTGGACCGGCTGATGCTGGCCCCGTACGAGGTGAGCGGCCGGGCGGTGTTGCTGCACACCGGGTGGGACGCGCACTTCGGCACCGAACGGTACGGCGCTCCGGAAGCGCCGTACCTGACCGGCGACGCCGCCCAGGCGCTTGTCGAGGCGGGGGCGGCCCTGGTCGGCATCGACTCGATCAACATCGACGACATGAGCCCGACGGCCGCCGGCGTACGCCCCGCGCACAGCGCGCTGCTCGCCGCCGGCCTCCCGATCGTGGAGCACCTGACCGGCCTGGACGCCTTGCCGCCGAGCGGCTTCCGGTTCACCGCGGCCCCGCCGATGGTGGCCGGCATGGGCACCTTTCCGGTTCGCGCCTTCGCCGTCGTCAACCCCTGACGCGACCCGGGACGCCTGACGCCACCCACGACGCCTGCCGCCACCCGCGACGCCTGCCGCACGGCCAGCGGCGGTCGGCACCGGGCCGCCGGGGCGACGAGTTGGTTCCACCCTGCGGTCCAGAAAACGGACCATAAGCTAACAACGTGGACAAGGAATCGCGCGGCACAGCTCGCGACTGGGCACCGCGCAGCATCGGACTGCTCCTCGGCACCCTCGTGCTGGCCACGGCGTTCATCGCGGCCTACGTCGGCGCGTTGCACCAGCCCACACCGCGCGACCTGCCGATCGGCGTCGTCTCCGGCGACCAACGCGCCCAGGCGACGCTCGACGCCGTGCGCGCCCAGACCACCGTCCTCAAACCCGTCGGGTACGACGACCCGGCCGCCGCCGAGCACGCACTGCTCAGCCGCGCGGTGTACGCCGTACTCAGCACCGGAGGAGACAACGGCCTGCTCCTCACCGTGGCGAGCGCCTCCGGCCCCTCCGCCACCAGCGCGATCAAGGAGGTCCTCGGCACCGCCACCACCCGCACCGGCACCCCGCTCCGGATCGTCGACAAGGTGCCGGTCACCACGACCGACCCGCGCGGGGTGGTGCCCTTCTACCTGAACGTCGGGTACGTCCTCGGCGGCTATCTCGCCTCGACGGTGCTCGGGATATCCGCCGGCACCACCCCCCGTACGGCGCGACGAGCCGGACTGCGCATCGCCGCCCTGGCGGTCTACAGCGTGCTGCTCGGCATCGCCGGCGCGGTGGTGGTCGGACCCGTTCTGGACATCTGGCACGGCGACGTACCGACGATCGCCGCCATCGGCGCGCTGGCCGTCTTCGCCGCCGCCATGTTCGCCAGCGCCATTCAGGGCTGGCTCGGCGTCGCGGGCACCGCGCTGGTCATCCTGCTGTTGGTGGTGCTCGGCAACCCGGGCTCCGGTGGCATCTACGCGCCCGAGTTCCTGCCCGGGGTGCTGCGCGGCATGCACCGCTGGAACATCCCGGGGCTCGCCAACGACCTGACCAAGGCCGCTGTGTACTTCGACTGGCGGTCGGCCGGCTGGCCGGCTTCCGCGCTCGGGATCTGGGCGGCGCTCGGAGGGCTCGGACTCGTCAGCGCGAGCCTGGTCCGGGGTCGCCGGGCCGTCTCCTCCGGCCCTGCAACGACCCGCTCGGGCCCCTCGCCGGACCGCGACGGTGGTTGAGATCACCCCGGAAAACACCCTTCCCAGGGCAGTGGATCACCAGGGGGCCCTCCAGACATCCGCTGCGCGCGGATACCATCCAGTAAGTCGGACAGCGCTGTCCTTCGTATCCACGTAAGGGAGCGCATCGTGACCGACCAGCACGACCACGACGGCCCGGACGCCGCACTGCGCGCCGACATTCGCCGACTCGGCACCCTGCTCGGCCAGACCCTGGCCCGCCAGGAGGGTCGCCCTCTGCTCGATCTCGTCGAGGAGATCCGCGCCCAGGTCCGCTCCGACGCCCCGGCGGCCGCTCAGCGCCTCGGCGGGCTCGACGTGACCACCGGCACCAAGCTGGCTCGCGCCTTCTCCACCTACTTCCACCTGGCCAACATCACCGAGCAGGTGCACCGGGCACGGGACCTGCGCCGCCGCCGCGCGGTGCAGGGCGGCTGGCTGGACCAGGCCGCCAAGATGATCGCCGAGCGCGGGGTGCCGGCCGAGGAGATCGCCAACGCGGCTCGCCGGCTGGCGGTGCGACCGGTCTTCACCGCGCACCCGACCGAGGCGGCTCGTCGCTCGATCCTGTCCAAGTTGCGGGCGATCGCCGACGAGTTGGACACCGAGACCGCCAACGCGATCCTCTACGGCGCCAGCGACGAGGGCCCTGCCAACCGCCGGCTGGCCGAGTTGTTGGACCTGATGTGGCAGACCGACGAGCTGCGGCTCGACCGGCCGGACCCGACCGACGAGGCCCGCAACGCCATCTACTACCTGCGCGACCTGTATGCCGAGGCCGCCCCGCAGGTGCTCGACGACCTGGCCGACACGTTGCGCACGCTCGGTGTGGAGACCTCACCGACGGCCCGGCCGCTGAGCTTCGGCACCTGGATCGGCGGCGACCGCGACGGCAACCCGTTCGTCACCCCGGCGGTCACCCGCGAGGTGCTGACCATCCAGCACGAGCACGGCATCGCGGCCACCGAGAAGGCGATGGACCACCTGATCAACGAGGTCTCGGTGTCCCGCCGACTGCGCGGGGTCTCCCTGGACCTCTCCGCCAGCCTCGCCGCCGACCTGGATGCGCTGCCCGAGGTGGCACAGCGCTTCCGCCGGGTCAACGCGGAGGAGCCGTACCGGCTCAAGGCACGCTGCGTGAAGGCGAAGCTCGCCAACACCCGGCTGAGGTTGCGCCAGGGCACCGCACACGTACCGGGCCGGGACTACCAGGGCTCCGCCGAGCTGATCGCCGACCTGGACCTGCTGCGCGCCTCGCTGGCCCGCAACTCCGGGCAGCTCACCGCGGTCGGCCGGCTGGCCTCCACAATCCGTACGGTCTCCGCGTTCGGCCTGCACCTGGCCACCATGGACGTCCGGGAGCACGCCGAGGCGCACCACGCTGTGCTCGCGCAGCTCTACGAGGCGGTCGGCGAGGTCTCCGACTACCCGGCGCTGACCCGGCTGGAACGCACCAAGCTGCTCGCCGACGAGCTGACCGGTCGCCGTCCGTTGTCGACACTGGACACGTCGCTGTCCGAGCCGGCCCGCAAGACGTTCGACGTGTTCAGCACCATCCGGGAGGCACAGGACCGGTTCGGCAACGAGGTGATCGAGTCGTACATCATCTCGATGACCCTGGGTGTCGACGACGTGCTGGCCGCGGTGGTGCTGGCCCGCGAGGCCGGCCTGGTGGACGTGCACAGCGGGCGGGCCCGGGTCGGGTTCGTGCCGCTCCTGGAGACCCCGGCCGAGCTGAACTCCGGCGGCGAACTCCTCGACGAGTTGCTGTCGCTGCCCGCGTACCGGGCGCTGGTGAGCGCCCGGGGTGACGTGCAGGAGGTCATGCTCGGCTACTCCGACTCGAACAAGGAAGCCGGCATCACCACCAGCCAGTGGTCGATCCACCGGGCGCAGCGCGCGCTGCGCGACGTGGCCGCCCGGCACGGTGTGCACCTGCGGCTCTTCCACGGCCGGGGCGGCACTGTCGGGCGCGGCGGCGGGCCGACGCACGAGGCGATCCTGGCGCAGCCGTACGGCACCATGGACGGCGCCATCAAGGTGACCGAGCAGGGCGAGGTGATCTCCGACAAGTACACCCTGCCCTCGCTGGCCCGGGAGAACCTGGAGCTCACCCTCGCCGCTGTGCTCCAGGCGACCCTGCTGCACACCGCACCCCGGCAGCCCGCCGAGATGTTGGAGCGCTGGGACGCGACGATGGACGTGGTCTCCGAGTCGGCGTTCCGGTCCTACCGGTCGCTCGTCGAGGACCCGGACCTGCCCGCGTACTTCTGGGCGTCGACCCCGACCGAGCTGCTCGGCGCGCTGAACATCGGCTCCCGGCCGGCGAAGCGCCCGAACACCGGCGCCGGGCTGTCCGGGTTGCGGGCCATCCCGTGGGTGTTCGGCTGGACGCAGACCCGGCAGATCGTGCCGGGCTGGTTCGGTGTCGGCTCCGGGCTGGCCGCCGCACGCGAGGCCGGTCTGGCGGACGTGCTGGCCGAGATGCACCGCAACTGGCACTTCTTCCGCACGTTCCTGTCGAACGTCGAGATGATGTTGACCAAGACCGACCTGAGCATCGCCCGCCGGTACGTCGAGACGCTGGTGCCGAAGAAGCTGCACCCGATCTTCGAGCAGATCGAGCAGGAGTACGAGCTGACCAAGCGGGAGGTGCTGGCGGTGACCGCCTCACCGGCCCTGTTGGAGAACTCGCCGGTGCTCCAGCGCACCCTGGCCGTCCGCGACACCTACCTGGAGCCGCTGCACCATCTCCAGGTG
>NZ_JBEYSL010000515.1:0-4606 GCF_040642735.1 Micromonospora sp. NPDC047753
ACGCGACAACTGGGACCGGACCGGCCAGGCAGGCGCCGCACTCGCCGCACACGTGTACTACTCCGTCGTGGAGACGAGCACCCACTGGTACATCAACATCGACGTCACCTTCGACAGCGGGTGGGAGTGGGACGGCGACATCGAGAGCATTCGGCAGAGCCTCAACCTGATCACCCGCCGGCCGCCGTCGGGCATCGCGGCTCGGGTGGTCGGCGTTCCGGTGGTCACCGACGTCAACGGTCAGCCGGCACTGCGGGTACGCATCCACGTCGGCGCGGCCAGCTGGCTCGCCGGCCCCGGCGCCGACGTGCAGCTCGCCGCCACGTTCCGGCGTACCCCGACGCTGGTCGACCAGAATGCCGACGACGCCGCCTACAACGCGCTGGTGGCTGGCTATCTCACGGATCTGCAAGCCTGGCAGGACACGCGCGGCGCGGCGCTGGCGGCGGCCGAGGAGGCCGGGGACGAGTTCGAGGCGCGGCTGCGCGGCGGCTACTCACCGGTCAACGAGATGGTCTCGCAGATCGTCGAGGCGCACTTCCCGGCCAGTGTGCGGGACGAGGCGTGGGAGATCGACTTCTGGCACCGCGTCTTCGACTGGGAGCGCGCCTCGTTCGTGTCGTACCCCGGCTGGTGGTCGGCCGGTGACGCCCGTGCCCCCGAGCGCGACCCGAGTGACTTCCTCAACGCCAGCTGGGCCAAGCTCTACCTCCCGGTGCGGGCCGGTATGGAGCTTGCCGCGCTGCGGTGGATCTTCGGCAAGGCGGTGGCGACCCGGCTCGCGCCGGCGGTGGAGGAGCAACTGGCCGCCTTCGTCGACGATCTGGGCGCGTTCCGCACCAGTCACCTCGGCACCGGCGACGAGATGCCCGACCTGACCGGCGAGTGCCAGGAGGTGCCGGAGCGGGTCTACTGCCTTGCCAAGTGGGCCGAGCTGATGCCCACCGACGGCACTCACCTGGAGGTCGTGCAGGGTGCGACGACCGCGGCGGACGCGATCACCAGCAAGGAGATCACGGACGCGGAGGCTCTGCGGGCGGCACTGCTCGACGGCGAGCTGCAGACCAACCGGCTCAAGACCAGGGCGTACGACCAGATGACCGGGGCCGCGGACGTCGACATCCACCTCGGCACGTCGGGTAACAGCAGCCCGACGGCGTGACGCAGTGGCGGTTCGCCGCCGGCCCGCCGCCAGCCGAGGAGTCGGCCGGCGGCGGGCCGGGTGGATCGGGTACGGCTACCAGGTCGTCAGACCGAGGCCGATCGTCTTGGTCAGCGTGGCGTTGTCGTCGTCGCCGTCGAGCGACCAGATCATCGCGCCGGCCAGGCCGGCCCGTCGGATGTAGAGCGTCTTCTGCAACACGACCGCCGGATCGTCGTACGTCCACAACGTCGTACCGTCGAACAGCCAGGCGTGTCCGGCGCGCAGGTCGCGGTGCACGGTGTAGCCGTTACCGACCAGGGTCTTGAGGTTCTTGTAGTCCTCGTACCCGGCCTCGAAGGTGGCCGGCGCGGGCCCGGTGGCCGGCTGGAACAGACCGTTGCCGCCGCCGGTGATGCCGGTCCAGCCGCGACCGTAGTACGGGATGCCGAGCACGAGCTTGTCGCGCGGCGCCCCACGGGCGATCCACCCGTCGATGGCGACCTCGACGGAGAAGTCCGGGTTGTCCGGGGCACCCGCCGGGACGCGTAGCGCCGACTGCTGGTTGGCCCGTGCGTCCCAGCCGCCGTGGAAGTCGTACCCCTGCACGGTCGCGAAGTCCAGGTACTTGAAGATCTTGCGGCCCTCGTAGCCGGCGTCCATGGTGGCCGGGCTGGCCGGCAGGAACGCGGTCAGCGGGTGGTGCGCGCGGGTCGTGCGCCCGTACCCGTCGAGCTGCCGGCGGAACTCCGCGAGCAGCTTGGTGAAGTTCTCCCGGTCCTCCGGGCGGATGACGTTGCCGGGCTCACCGTCCGAGCCGGGCCACTCCCAGTCGAGGTCGATGCCGTCGAAGACGCCGGCCCCGGCACCGGCGGTGGTGCCCGGCAGGTTGCCCTTGAGGTAGAGGTCGATGCAGGACGTGACGAACGCCTTGCGGGACGCGTCGGTGCGGGCCGCGTTCGAGAAGTACGTCGACCAGCTCCAGCCGCCCAGCGAGATCAGCACCTTCAGCTTGGGGTGCTTGGCCTTCAGCTTGGCGAGTTGGCCGAAGTTGCCGTTGAGCGCCTGGCCCGGGGCGTCCGCGACACCGTCGACGCTCTCCTCGGCCGGGACGGGGCGCTGGTAGTCGGCCCAGGCGTCGCCCTCACCCGGCCCACCGTCGACGTAGCAGCGACCGTCCTCGCTGACGTTGCCGAAGGCGTAGTTGAGGTGGGTGAGGCGGCTCGCCGCCCCGGAGGTTTCGAGCTTCTTGACCGGGAAGGCCCGGCCGTAGATGCCCCACTGGGTGAAGTAGCCGACCCGGTGGTAGCCGGCGCGTTCAGGTTTGGCGCCCGCGTTCGCGGCGGTCGGTGGGGCGGCGGTGACCAGAAGGGTCGTCAGAGCGACGACGGCGGTGAGACGGCGGTGACGGAATGGTCGCATCGGCACACTCCACGAGACATCAAGCAGAATTAGTTAAGAGACTTATCTGATTGATGAAGTTAAGCCGGTCACCGTCTGCGGTCAAGAGGCGTCCGTCCGCACGGGGGATTGTGAACGCGTTACCCGGTGGTAACGATGTTGTGCCATGGACTCCGCCCTGACACTGATCGGACTACCCGTCGCCCTCGGCATCATCATGCTCGGTCTGGGTCTCGGACTGACCATGGCGGACTTCCGCCGGGTGGCTCAGCACCCGCGAGCCGCCGTCATCGCCCTGGTCTGCCAGGTGCTCGTGCTGCCGGCGCTCTGCTTCTGCCTCGTCCTCGCGTTCGACCTGGCACCCGAACTGGCCGTCGGCATGATGCTGCTCGCCGCGTCACCGGGCGGCACCACCGCCAACCTCTACAGCCACCTGTTCGGCGGGCACGTGGCCCTGAACATCACCCTGACCGCCATCAACTCGGTGCTCGCCGTGGTCACCCTGCCGATCCTGGTCAACCTGTCGGCGGCGTACTTCCTGCCCGACGGGCGGAGCATCGGCCTGCAGTTCGACAAGGTGCTCCAGGTGTTCGCCATCGTGCTCGTCCCGGTGGCGATCGGCATGCTGATCCGGGCCCGGGTGCCGCACGTCGCCGAACGCCTGAACCGCCCGGTCCGGATCCTGTCCGTCGTCGTGCTCATCGGCGTGATCGCCGGCGCGGTGCTCGGCGAGCGGGAGAACATCGCCGACTACTTCGTCTCGGTCGGCCTGGCCGTGCTCGCGTTCAACCTGCTCAGCCTCGCCATCGGGTACGGGGTACCGCGCCTCGCCGGCGTCGACCGGAGCGCCGCGACGGCCGCCGGCTTCGAGATCGGCATCCACAACAGCACCCTGGCCATCACGATCGCGCTCAGCCCGGCGCTGCTCAACAGCACCCAGATGGCGATCCCGGGAGCCGTCTACGGCATCGTCATGTTCTTCACCGCGGCGGCCTTCGGCTACCTGGTGACCCGCGTCGGCGCCCGGTCCGCCCCCGCCCTGACGCCCTGACGGCCGGCGCCCCGTCGCCCCGACGGCAGCCGTCGAGGCGACAGGGCGGACGGCAACGGTCAGCCGACCTGGTTGTTGTCCTTCTGCGCTCCCCAACCGTGCCAGCGGTCGATCTCGATCAGGGCGCTGACCCGGGCGCGTTCCCGCCGTGGGTACGCGTTGCCCGTGTAGTGCTTCGACAACCGGTCGATGTCCGCCAGGCCCTCGTCAGGGCGCAGTTCGGCGACGTGCCCGATGATGCTGACGTGGGTGTACCAACCAGCCTCGTCCAGCACGGTGAGGGACACCCGGGGGTCGTTGCGGACGTGCTCCAACCGGCGGCGGCTCTCGTCCATGTTCACCAGGATCCGGCCGTCCTCCCACAGGTACCAGGTGGCGGCGGACACCGGCTGACCACCGTTGCGAAGCGTGGTCATGACGGCCGGGTTCGGCTTCTGCAGCATGGCGACCGCGGCCTCGGGAAGCGGTGGCTTGGACATGAAGTCTCCTCTTCGCGACAACGTTTACCCCTGCACGTTACGCACCTGCCCACCCGATCGCGCTCGGATCGCGATCGCGGCGCGGCGGGCCGATCCCACCCCGGTGCCCGGCTGCCGCTGACGGCGGCGAAGATGTGGTCATGAGCATCTCCGCACTGCCCAGGCGTGTCGTCGTCACCGGTGCCACCGGCAAGCTCGGCCGCGCCGTCGTCGCCCACCTACGGGCCGCGGGTGTCGACGTGCTGGCGGTGGACCGCGCCGGCGGCCGCGACCCCCGCGACGTGGACGGGGAGTTCCTCCTGGTCGACCTGACCGACTACGGGCAGGTGGTGGAGGCGTTCACCGGGGGCGCCGACGAGCACGCGGGCGGCGTCGACGCGGTCGTGCACCTGGCGGCGGTCCCGGCCCCCGGGCTGATGTCGAACGCCACCACGTTCGCGAACAACTCCGCCGCCACGTACAACGTGTTCGCCGCCGCGCGGGCGGCCGGGATCAAGCGGGTCGTCTGGGCGTCCAGCGAGACGGTGCTCGGGT